>JADGPN010000216.1 GCA_017882465.1 Solirubrobacteraceae bacterium | reverse complement strand
TTTTCACGCCCTGGTTAGGGGCCGGACGCATCCGTGAACTCGCGCGGTGGTACGAGCGGACGCTGGCAGATCCGACCGCACTGTCGCCGGGAGACCGCGCCAAGGCCCTCGCCGGGCTCGGCCACGCGCTGGTGTTCCTCGAGCGCCTCGAGCAGGCGCGAGCGGCACTGATAGAGGCGCTCACGCTCTACCGGGACGCCGGCGATGAACGCGGCGAGACCCTCGTGCTGCTTCGCCTCGGCGCCGCCGAGTTCATCGCCGGCGCGCCGGAGAGCGCCCTCGCGTGGGCGGAGCGGGCGCTTGCGATCTACGAGCGCCTCGACGACACGCTGGGGATCGCCCGCACCTTGCACTACATCGCTGAGGCTCTCCGGGACCTCGGCGATTTCGAGCGGTCCGCCGAACTGTTCGCCCGTTCCATCGAGATTCGGCGCGCAAACGGACTTGGCAGTAGTGCGGCCACGGCGCACAGCCTCGGCGACCTCTATCTCGACGAGGGCGATATGCCCACCGCCGAGCGTTACTACCGCGAGGCGCTCGCACTCGGCCTGCAAGAGGGAGACGTGCGGGTAGGGGCGTACTGCCTCGCGGGTCTCGCCTGCGTCGCCGCGCGAAATGGGGACGCAACTGCGGCCGGCCGCCTGTGGACTCTCGCCGAGCGGCTCGAGCACGAGATCGGCTTCCGGATGGTCGCCGCCGAGCGAGTCCGCTACGAGCGGAACCTGACCCCACCACTCACCAACACCGACGAGTACCGCGCCGGCATCGCGGACGCAGCAAACATCGACCCGCTCACCGCAGCCGCCGAGATCGTCAACCCGTAGTGCGACAGACGCAGTCGAGAAAACAAGTCGATCGCGCCGAGACCGCCACCAACCTGCTATCGCCGGGCAACCGGATCCTGCAAGCAGGAGAGCAGCAGCGAACTCGCCGGCGGTGGCGCTACCGGTATCGGACAAACCCGGTCACGCCGGGCCCCGTCGCTCTGGGCTGCCGGGATCGGGCCGGTGCCGGAAGCAGGACCGGTAGCTCGATGCGCACGACCGGCCGTCTGCCTAGGCAAAGTGCCTTCGGCCGGCCCACGCCCCGGGCCATCGGAACGTCGCCGATCCGATCGTGCGAGGCGAGATTGCGAACCGACAAAAGCAGTCGCTCGTATTGCCCGACGCCCACCACGCTCGCGGGTCGGTGCACCAACCAGGTCCCGGGCCGGTCGAGCTGGACGCTCCCTCCACGCCCCGAAGCAAGGTGCCCGCGAATGCGGCATCGCGCTTACCGTGCCCAGGGAGCTGTCCCCAAAGCTAGGCGGGACGTCGTCGCGCCGGAGAGCTTGCGTGTACGGCTGAGGCGGTGTACACCCAGGGCTCAGCGACAACAGGAGGTGGCCTCGTGAAGCGCAGTCTCGCAATCCGTCGTCAGAAGATGGGCGCCGCAATGACTGGCGCCAGTATCACCGGCGCATCGGTTGTCGGCCCGCGCCTGTTGGGACCGTCCGCGATGGCACCGCTCGCGATTGCGGCGTCCGCGGTCGGAGCGCTAGCCATTGGTCGGCTTGCGATCGCTGATGCGGTGATTCGCAAGCTCCGGGCGGAGGAAATCGAAATCGGTTCGCTGAAAGTCCGCGAGCTCGAGGTCGCCGGCCAGCGGTGGCCTGGGAGCCCGCCGCCATCAACGGCGTAGCGGCATTGCACCAGGCGGTCGGCGATCGCATCTCGCGCGAAGCGATCGCCGGCTCGAGCCGCCCGCAGTAAGGCGGGCGCCGATGCACGCGCCGGGCAGCGGCCCGACCGTGATCTCAGCTGCTGGCGAGGCGTGATCATCTCGCCTCTGCGACCGGCTTCGGCATGGGCTATGGCGGCAAGCTTGGCCTCACGGTCGCCGACGAACGTTCCGCCGGTGCGATCCGCTATGCGGCGCGCGGCTGCCAGCGGTCGGGCGCCGAAGCGGGCGTGCGCGGCTGGGAATCTAAGAGCACCGCGAGCAGGTCGCCCGCGGAGATCCCGTCGACCATGCAATGGTGAAGCTTGCAGATCAGCCCCCAACGGCTCGCGCCGGCGCCCTCGATCACCCACATCTCCCACAGCGGCCGGCGGCGGTCAAGCGGCTGGGCCATCACGCGTCCGACCAGTCGCCGCAGCTCCGCCGCGTCGCCGGGGTGTGGCAGTGCGGTGTGGCGCAGGTGGTAGGACAGCTCGAAGTCCGGATCCTCCACCCACATCGGCCGGCCGAGCCGCCACGGCACCCACGCTTCATGGCGCTCACCGCGTCCGCGACGGCGCGCTCCTCCTTGAGCAGTGTGAGGAGCGCGCGCACAACGCTGCTCGCATCACTGTGCTCGTTGAGCGCGAACCGCTTGAGAAAACGGTGCTGGGGACGCGGCAGCTCAACGATAAACCGGGCCGGTGTCTGTCCCCGTGATCGCCGGACAACGCGCTTCGTCGCAGCGACATTAGACGATGTCGACACCGGACTCGGTGTTTCCGTTGCGGCGACGGCATCAGCAATGGCGACGGTCATGCCGCGCGCCCCCTACCAAGCGGTTGCTCAGGCACGAGTGACGTCCTCCTTAATCAGCAAGCGAGTCAACAGCGTTTAACGCGAGGCGATGGGCGATTCGTTCCCGACCGGGCGGACATCGGATCGCGCGTCGCATGCCGCGCCTCGCCACACCGGCAGCGCCAGCAGTCAGTTGTTGACGCCCGGCGCAGGCGAGTTGAGGTACGCGGACCAGCCGAGCGGTGCGCGCGGCGACGGCGGAGGAGAAGCGCCGGGCGGCCCGGCAGGGGACGTCCACCGATGACGCGCCTGCGGCTCATGCCCCGGACATGGAGCCCTGGCGTCCGGATCAGCACACCCGAGGGCGGGACCGCGCTGTGCACCCCAGGCGGGTGGCGATGGTCGGCACGCTCGTGGTAGTCGCCCGCCGCGACGAGCACCCCGTCGCCGCGGCGAGCGTGGTCGACCGCCGCCTGGATGGTGCGGAACTGCCCGGGGATCCGGTGATAGGTCCCGACGCGCAGGACACGGGGAGCCGCGAGGGCGGCCGGCGCACCGGCAACCGCCGCCACGCAGACGGCCCCGATCACCCATGGGCTCGCGCGGCGCGTCAGGCATCGCACCCGCAGTCCGACGCGCATCTCCACTCCGCTCAGGGACGGGCGCCAACCTGCACCCTGGTGCCGTCGGAGTCGAACAATCCCTCGACGGAGAAGTACCGCTCGCCGGTGTCGTAGCAGAACGTCAGCACGGTGCTGCCGTCCGGGATCTCCGGCAGCTTCTGCGCGACCGCGGCGAGCGCCGCGCCCGACGACGGGCCGACGAAGATGCCCTCCTCGCGCGCCGCCCGCACCGCGTAGGCGTAGCCGTCCTCCTCGGTGACCTGGATCGCGCCGTCGAGTGTGCCGGTGTGCAGGTTGGTGGGCACGAAGCCCGCGCCGATGCCCTGGAGGCGGTGCGGGCCCGGCTCGCCGCCGCTGATCACCGGCGACTTGGTCGGCTCGACGGCGAAGGTCTGCAGGGTCGGGAAGCGCTCCTTGAGCGCCTCGCTGACGCCCGTGATGTGGCCGCCGGTGCCGACACCGGTGATGAGGAAGTCCACACCGTCGGGGAAGTCGCGGAGAATCTCCCCGGCGGTCGCCTCGCGGTGGATCGCCGGGTTGGCCGGGTTCTCGAACTGCTGCGGTATCCAGGCGCCGTCGATCTGCGCGACGAGCTCGTTGGCGCGGGCGATCGCCGCCTTCATCCCGCCTTCCCGTGGCGTCAGCTCGAGCTGGGCGCCGTAGGCGGCCATCAGGCGCCGGCGCTCCAGCGACATCGACTCCGGCATGACGAGGATCAGGCGGTATCCGCGGACTGCGGCGACCATCGCCAGGCCGATGCCGGTGTTGCCGGACGTCGGCTCGATGATCGTGCTGCCCGGCCCGAGGATGCCGCGGCGCTCGGCGTCATCGACCATCGAGAGGCCGATCCGGTCCTTGATCGACCCGCCGGGGTTCGCCCGCTCGGCCTTCATCCACACCTCCACCCCCGGGCGGTCCGCGTAGAGGCGGTTGATGCGGATGTGAGGGGTGTCACCGATGGTCTCGAGGATGCTCGCGGCCTTCACGCTGCCTCCAGCTCCTAGATGTTGAACTCGAGCGGTTCGTCGTCGCGGATCGCCCGGTCGACGCGCGCGGTGGGCGTCACGACCGAATGGGCCGGGACGCTCCGCGTCAGCCAGACGTTGCCGCCGATCCGGCTGCCGTCGCCGATCACGGCGTCGCCGCCGAGGATCGTCGCGTTTGCGTAGATCACAACGTCGTCGCCGATCGTCGGATGGCGCTTGGTGTGTGCCATGCGCTTCTCGACGCTCAACGCCCCGAGCGTGACGCCCTGATAGAGCTTGACGCGGTCCCCCAGCACGGCGGTCTCGCCGATGACGATGCCGGTGCCGTGGTCGATCGCGAACGACGCGCCGATGCGCGCGGCCGGGTGGATGTCGACGCCGGTGTCGCGGTGAGCGATCTCGGTGAGCACGCGCGGCACCAGCGGCACCTCGCAACCCTGGAGCTGGTGCGCGAGCCGGTAGACGGCGGTGGCGAAGAAGCCCGGGTAGGCGAGGATCACCTCATCGACGGAATGCGCGGCCGGATCTCCGTCCAAGATCGCCTGGGCGTCGAGCAGCAGCGCGGCGCGGATGTCCGGTAGGGCGGTGAAGAAGCGCGCGACCACGTCGTCGGGATCCGCGCAGTGCGCCTCGGGCAGGCGCAGGGCGTCGATGAGCAGCGTCCGCAGGGCGTCGAGCTCGTCAGCGACCGCGCCGGCGCGGCAGCCCACCTCGGCGGCGAAGTGCGGGAACAGCAGCTCGAGCGCCCGGTGGATGAAGTCCTCCGCGAGCACGCGGAGCCGCGGCGGCAGGGCGTAGTCCTCGCGCTCGCGGGCGAGCTGCTCGAGGAAGGCGGCGGTGCCGTCGCGCTCGGGGGCGAGGGCCATGCGTTGACAGTAGCGCGCCCCCGCCGCCGCCCCCGGAGGGCTCCTGAGATCATGCGCGCGTGAGCGCGAACGGCCTCTACGTCGTGGGGAACGGCCCGGCCACCGGCAAGTCCGCCGTCGCGCTCGGGTTGCATGATCCCGGCCGCCGCGGGCCGCATCGGCGCTCGGCCCGCTCTACCTCGTGCTGACGACGCCGGCGAACTGCGTGGCGACGTCAGATAGGGCGCGCGAGAACGAGAGACTGTTCTTCAAGCTCCCGCTTGACCGGATCGTCATCCACCCGACGTTCTGGTATCGCTGGGTCACGCCGTGGCTCAACGGTTACCCAGAAGCGAATGTCGCACCCGCCCCGCCGCTCGATGAGTTTGTGCCCTTCGATCCGACGCGCTACGTTGAGCTGATCGACTTGCCACAGGCGCACCTTGAGTATCTGCGCAAGACGAGGGAGGAAGGGAAGCGGCCGCTGAGGTTTGGTCACATCCCGCACGTGCTCGTCGCCGGGCCGATCGAAACGGACGGATTGAGGATCATCTCGTGGGAGCAACAGGCTCGAACGTGAATGGCGAGCCGCGCTTGGCGGGCAGCCGGTCGATGGTTCGCCGTTGCCATGGGCGAGTCGGAGATTGTGGGAGCGTCGCGGAGCGGCGATACTCGTCGCGGCGATCTAACTGGAGGGGTTGGCAATGGCCTTTGCGTTTGTCCAGGATTTCCCATCGGGGGCCGACGAAACCAGCACCTCGAACTACGACGCGATTCACAGCGCGATCATGGCGAAGGCGACTGATCCGGCCGGACTCATCGTCCACACAGCGGGATTCGCCGGCGACGGATTTCGGATCTTTGAGGTCTGGGAGTCGCGGGAGCAGTGCGAGAAGTTCATGACCGAGGTGGTGATGCCAACTGTCATGGAGGTCACGCGAGGCAACCCCGGTGCGCCGCCGGCGACGACGACCTACGAGCTGCACAACATGCTTCTGCCCTAGGACGTACGCACGGCGCCGGGGGGATCACCAAAGCCAGCGGTCGGACAACCCGTCGCGGAGCATCGGTGCGCCACTCGGCCGGCGCAGCGCCGATCTCCGGGACGATCGCTTCTGCGTTTGCACGGTCTGAGACAGCGCGAGCGCTTTGGCGACGAAGCACAAGTCCGCGACCGGGCGGTGCTAGCCGCTCACCCGATGGCCAGCAAGCGGCCCCAGGTGTGAAAGCAGAAGACTCGCTCGCCTCGGGAACCCGTGATGCTCCGGAACGATGTCGATCATCTCGCCACGCTCCGAGCTGAGTACCGCGACCAAAACAAAGCGGGTGTCGTGGCCGATCACCGCAGCGACCCGCTCCTCGCCACCTGCGGGTCGCGCCAGCCCGTCGCCGCGGACGTCGTCGTCGAGGCTGGCCCGAACGCCCTGCTTTTCTTCCGGCGCGGGTACGCGGACCCGGCGCCGCAGGCCCGTCCGGCGCCCCGCTTTGCCGCGACGAGAGGTGTCTCGTGCGGAATGGTGAGAGACGCGCAATTCGCCACCTGCGGGGAAGCCGGCCGTCGACTGTGCGCACCTGCTCGCTCGCGAACTGGGGGCTCCTGGGCAGTGGCCACGCCCTGCGCTCATCCGGGCGTGAGATCAAAGGGCCTTCCCGAAGCAGGGACCGGATGAACGCATGGCTGCTTCTATCGCACGTGCTGGACCGACCTGCCGGGCAAAAAGAGAGAACCCGCGGGCGGGTCGCGGCCCTCGTCCCTCCCGCCCGAGATGGCTTTGGGCGGGAGGGACAGACGCGCCGGGGCTACGCGGCTTCGCTGTTGAGCTCGTCGAGGTCGAGGTCGTCGAGGCTCGATGCGCCGTGGCGGCCGGCGAGGTCGACGGTCGTTTCGCAGTCGTCCTGGGTGACGAACGCGTCGCGGTTGAGCGTGACGAGCGCGGGCGAGAGCATCGGTCGCATCAGCTCCCAGACGCTTGCCCGGAGTGCGCCCTCGCCGCCTGGTAGCGCGTCGCCGAGCTTGCGCGCCAT
>JADGPN010000040.1 GCA_017882465.1 Solirubrobacteraceae bacterium | reverse complement strand
CACCGCGGGCGAACCGGTGCCTGGGCTTTGCGCTGGCGCCACTGCCGTCAACCCGCAAGTCAGCGCGATCCATAGGGCACCGCACTTCGTCACTCGGCATCGCCAGTTCGCCTGCGGCCTGTCCACCGGCCTGGGCGCTGCGATCAACACCGCCAAGGTCGAACCCGGAGCCGTCTGCGTCGTGTTCGGGGCCGGCATGGTCGGGCTCGGTGCGGTGGCCGGCTGTCGGCTCCAGGGAGCCGAGCGCATCATCTGCGTGGACATGTCCGCCGATCGGCTCGAACTGGCGCGCGGGCAGGGTGCGACCGACACCTGGATCGGTGATCCCGAGACCGTGGCCCGCGTGCTCGAGGAGACCGGCGGCTTCGGCGCCGATTACACCTTCGAGGCCACGGGACTGGTGACGATCATGCGCCAGGCCGTCGAGTCGGCGCGCATGGGCTGGGGCCTGTGCACCGTCGCCGGGGTCGCCGGCAGGGGCGAGACGCTCGACATCATTCCCCGGTACCTGATCACCGGCCGGCGGGTATGCGGGACCTCGTTCGGCGGCGTCAAGGGCCGTGACCAGGTGCCCGAGTTCGTGCGGCTGTATCTCGGCGGCAAGCTCGACCTCGACCCGTTCATCTCGCACCGCATGAGCCTGGACGAGGTCAACCGGGGATTCGAGCTGATGGAACGCCAGGACGGGATCAGGAGTGTGCTGATGTTCCCGTAGGAATCACGCATTGGCGTTAGGGGTGGGCGCCGATGCCGGCTCCTGCCCTCCGGACCAGACTCGATGCGATGACGCCCACGGCCGCACGTCCTCGCGTGGCGATCTTCGGACCGGATCCGATGCTCAGTATCGCGATCGAAGCGCGGGGAGACGCGGACGACGTGCACGTCCACGCCGCGGGACAGGGAGTCTGGGTCGCGCGGATGACCGCCGAGCTCGGGGCGTGGCCAATCCTCTGCTGCCTCGCCGGCGGAGAGCCGGCGTCGATTCTGCGACCGCTGCTGGAGGCGATGCCGGGGGAGCTGCGCGTGGTCACCACCGCTGGCCCGAGTGGCAGCTACGTCGTCGACCGCCGCGGGGGCGAGCGGCGGATGCTCGCCCATGCGCTGCGGCCCGCCCCGCAGCGGCACGAGGTCGATGACCTCGTGGCCGCCACCTCCGCGGCGACACTGACCAGCTCTGTGCTGGTGGTGTGCAATCCGTTTCCGGCCGACGGCCTACCGGACGATGTGTACGAGACGGTGGTCGGCGCCGCGCGGGCCGCGGGCGTCCCCGTCGTCGCCGACCTCTCCACCCCCCGCCTCGATCACGCCCTCCGCTCCGGACCTGATCTGGTCAAGCTCAACGACTGGGAGCTGGCCGAGTACGTGCGCGGACCCGTGGACGGACCGCTGGCGCTGGTCGCGGCTCGGCGTCTGCTCGCGGCCGGCGCCGGGGCGGTCGTGGTGACCCGAGCCGGAGAGCCGATCCTGGTGGCACCGGGCGACCAGGAGCCGTTCGAGATCGTTCCGCCCCGGTTCCCGCACGGCCATCGCGAGGGCTGCGGTGACTCGATGACCGGCGCCGTGGCCGCCGCGCTGGCCCGCGGGCTGCCGCTGCGCGAGGCTCTGGTGCTGGGCGCCGCGGCGGGATCGGGGAACTACCTGCGCCGCGGTCTGGGCACGGGGCACCGGGACGTGGTCGAGGAGCTGGCCGGCAGCATGGTCGTCCGCCCACTCGCGGACTCCACGCCGCTCAGAACGGCGGGGTGAGCTCCTCCCCGCGCACGATCGCCTGCGGCGCCTCACGGGCGACCCAATCGAGATGCGACGCGGTCGGCTCGATCGTGCCGAGCACCTCCAGCGCTCCGGCCAGCGCCACGGGGCGACCCCCGCGCGAGGAGTGAGCGTCGCTGCCGAGCACGTGCACCACGCCCGCGCGCGCCAGCACCAGCATCCCCGGGCGCACGGTCTCGTCGCTCAGGAATGCCGCCGTCGCCTGCACCAGCGCCCCCTTGGTGACCAACCTCCGCAGCCGCCCGGTCAGGTCCGGAGCCAGATGCCGTTCGGGGTGGGCCACGAGGGCGCGGAACCCCCTCTCTCCCAAACGGTCCACGGCGGTCTCGAACCGGTCGTCAAGGGGGCCCGGGGCGGGCTCGAGCAGCACCCAGCGCCGCGACCCGCCGAGGCTGACCGCCGCCAGCTCGTCATCGTCGAGGCCATCGAGCGCCGTCGCGGCCACCTCCGCCCCGGGAAGGATGCGTGCGGCGCAGCCTGCCTCCCGCACCGCCGCGGCCAACGCCGCCACCCGCCCGGGGAGTTCGGGGATGCGCACGTCGTGGTCGTGCCGGATATGCGGCGTGGCGCAGATCTCGCCGATGCCGTCGTCCTGCGCCTGCCTGGCCATCGCGATCGCATCGCTGAGATCGCGGGCCCCGTCATCGAGGGCGGGCAGGATGTGACAGTGGAGGTCGATCGCGAGGCTGACGCCGCCATTATCACCTGCTCGGCCGCGATCCCGATTGCGCGCGGATTCCCGGATTGCAGAATCCGTAGTTTGTGCGCTTCAGCACAACGGCTTTTCTGCCGACACAGTTCGTAACCTCCTCCAATCGTGTCCACCATGTTCGTCTCACACTTCATCCGCACCGCCGGCCCCGGCCGGCATTCGCACTCTGCTCCTGAGACAGTCGCTGTCCGTCGTTCGGGTTCCGCTGAGCCCCGCCCTTGCCATCCGGCGATGGCCGGGATCAACGCCTCACCCGTTCACGGCCACCACTGCATCTGCGGGCAGTGCCAGCGGCTCGCGCGCGACTCTCACTGACGAGCCCCGGCTGGTCACGTTGAGCCGTTGACGCCGCGCGCCGGCCACCACGGCCGACCCCGCCAAGCGCACCGCGAGACGACACCAGCCGCCAGCCCGCACCGGCCTACGGCACCCTCCCCACCCACAGCAGCGACGTGACCGCCGCGCCGAGCAGCAGCATCATCCCGGCGATCGCGAAGGACGCGGTCACCTCGTGCTTCACGGCACGAGTGCCGAGCTGGGAGCCGAGGTTCTTGTAGATCGAGCCGAGGCTACCGGCGTCCTGGGCGTTGAACGCCCGTCCTCCCGAGGCCTGGGAGATCTGCGCCATCAGCTGCGGATCGGGCGAGACATCGACGGTGGGCTGCATCGGGTCAGGTGTCGAGATCGTCGTTCCCGGGACGCCGAGGGCGACGGTGTAGATCGGGATCTTCTCGGAGCCCGCCTGGCGGGCAACGGAGACCGGGTCCTGGCCCGTGTTCGCCGCACCGTCGGACAACAGCACGATCGCCGACGGAGGCGGCTTCTTGGCGCCCTGGTGCAGCAGCTGGAGCGCCAGCGACAGCGCGTCGCCGGTGGCCGTGGCGCCGTTGGCGGTCTGGCTGTTGATGACCTGCCGGGCAGCCGGGTGGTCGGTGCTCGGGGCCTGCACGCCGTCGGGGCTGCCCGAGAAGGCGACGGCGCCGACGCGGACCGCCGCGGGAAGCTGATCGATGAATGTGTTGGCGGCGCTCTCGGCGGCGCCCAGCCGGGTCGGCGCGACGTCGGTGGCCTGCATCGAGCCCGAGTGATCGGTCACCAGGACGACCGAGGCCTCCTGCACCGGAACCCTGACCGTGGTGTGCGGCCTGGCCAGCGCCAGCACCAGGGCGACCGCCGCAGCCAGTGCCAGCACGGCCGGCACATGCCGGCGCCGATCGGGCACCCCGGCCGCGGCCAGGCTCAGAGTCGACAGGGCCGTGAAACGGACCGCGTACCGGTCCGGGCGCCGGCGAGCGAAGCGGTACGCGAGCAGTGCGAGCGGCACCACCAGCAGGCCGAGCAGCCACACGGGGGAGCTGAAGCTCACCGCAGCCTCCGCCCCAGCTCGAGCAGCCATTGCTGATCGGTGTCGAGCACGACGTGGTCGACGCGCAGCCGCCGCAGCTCGCGTCCGACCTCGGCCCGGCGTTCGCGCTCGAGCTCGGCGAAGCGCTCCCGGACACGCCGGCGTGAGGTGTCGACCTCGATCCGGCGGCCGCTCTCGGGATCGATCAGCGCCAGGCGCCCGAGCGCCGGGATCTCGCGCTCACGCGGATCGCCGATCTCGACCGCGAGCACCGAGTGATGGGCTCTCAGCGCGCCGAGCGGGCGCAGCCATCCCTCCTGATCGCGGAAGTCCGAGATCACGGCGACGAGACCGGGCTGGCGCGCGAGCTTGCCCAGCCGGACCAGCGCAGCGCCCAGGGCGTGGGGGTCGCCCTGCCCGTCGGGGGTCACGCCCTCGGCCAGCAGGCGGCGCACCGCCACGATCCCCGGCTTGGATGCGCGCGGCGGCAGCAGCCGTGGGGTGCCGGCGCCGAACGCGACCATGCCCACGGCGCCCGCACGCCGGATGCCGACGCGGGCGAGCAGGAGCGCGACGCCCTCGGCGATGTCGGCCTTGAGCCGCTCGGCGGTGCCGAAGGCCATCGAGGGCGACAGGTCGAGTGCGATCCAGGTGGTGAGCGCTCGCTCGGGAACGTGCAGGCGCACGTGCGGCTGTCCGGTACGGGCAGTGGCGGCGGCGTCGAGGTGGCGGACGTCGTCGCCGATCACGTACGTGCGCAGCTGCGAGAGCTCGACGCCCGCCCCGACCCCGGCGGCGCGGCGGTCACCCGGAAGCGTGCGCGAGATCAGTCGAGTGATCATCACGTCGATCGCCTCGACCATCTTCTGCGGCATCGGGCCCGGGCCCTGACGGGCCGCGGGCGGTGCGAGCGTGGCCTGGGTCATGCCGCCCGGGAACGCGCCAGATGATCTTCCCGCGGTGCCTCGACGGCACCGAGGACCCGGTCCAGCAGGTCGTCGGCGGTCACCCCTTCGCTGAGCGCGTCGTAGGACAGCACCAGGCGGTGGCGCAGCACGTCGGCCGCCAGGTCGCGGACGTCCTGGACGACCACGTGCCCGCGACCGCGCAGCAGGGCCAGCGCCCGCGCCGCCTGGACCAGCCCGATCGGTCCGCGCGGGCTGGCGCCATACTCGATCAGGCCCTCCATGTCGGCCAGTCCGTACTCGGCCGGGCGCCGGGTCGCGTCGGCCAGCGCCACCGCGTAGCCGATCACGTCGCGGTCGACGAGCACCGTCTGGGTGGCGTCGGTGTGGCGCCGCAGATCGTCGAGCGTCAGGCAGCGCGCCACGGCGGCGGGGTCGCTCAGGCTCCGGCCCACGACCGCTGCCTCCTCGCCGGGCGACGGGTAGTCGACCACGATCTTCATCAGGAAGCGGTCGATCTGCGCCTCGGGCAGCGGGTAGGTGCCCTCGGACTCGATCGGGTTCTGGGTGGCCATCACGATGAACGGCTCCGGCACCGGGTAGGTGGTTCCGCCGATCGTGACCTGCTGCTCCTGCATCACCTCGAGCAGCGCCGACTGCACCTTGGCGGGCGCGCGGTTGATCTCGTCGGCGAGCAGGAAGTTGCCGAACACAGGCCCGAGCTCGGTGTCGAAGCGCCCGGTGTCGGGCCGGTACACACGCGTGCCGACCAGGTCGGCCGGAACCAGGTCGGGGGTGAACTGCACGCGGCTGAAGGTCCCGCCGAGCACATCGGCCAGGGTCTTGACAGTCAGCGTCTTGGCCAAGCCGGGAACGCCCTCGAGGAGCACATGGCCGCGCGCCAGCAGGCTGACCAGCAGCCGCTCCAGCATCGCGTCCTGGCCCACGATCACGCGCTTGATCTCATACAGCGCCTCCTGCAGCGCCGCGCGCGCGTCCTGGCGCGCCGAGCCGGGCGGATCGCCCTGGGGAGTCGTCGGATCGGTGTCGTACATGGTGGGGCTGTTCTCCTTTAGATGAGTCGGCGCAGCCAGCGCAGGGTCAGGGCGCAGCCGACCAGCAGCAGCGCGAGTCCGACCCCGGCGAAGCTCGCCGTGATTTCCTGCTTGACGGTTCTCCGCCCGAGCTGCACGCCCAGGTGGTCATAGACAGCGCTCAGGTTCCCGGCGCTCGCGGCGGTGTACGCATGCCCCCCCGAGGCCTGGGCGATCTGGGCCAGGGCCTGCGGGTCGGGCGTCGCCTGATGCACGGCGGTCCCGCCGTGGCCGTTGGGGACGGTGATCGTGCCGCTGGTCGTGCCGAGCGAGACGGTGTAGATGGGGACGTGCACGCGGCCGGCCTCACGCGCCTGGGTCAGCTGATCGATCCCGGCATCGGAGGTTCCGTCCGACAGGAGCACGATCGCGGCCGGAGGTCGCTTCGCCGCCGGCATCCCGGTGAGGATGCGCAGCGTGGACTGGAGCGCAGTGCCGATCGCGGTTCCGCCGCCGGGACGCAGGTGAGCCAGGTCCGATCGCAGCGTCTCGCGGTCGCTCGTCGGCGCCACCGTGACGGTGGGGGTCTTGGTGAAGGCCATCAGTCCGACACTCACCTGGCTGGGCACGCGGTCAAGGAAGCGATTGGCGGCGCTGCGCACGGCGTCCAGCCGCGTCGGCGCCACGTCGGTCGAGGCCATCGAGCCGCTGGTGTCGATCAGCAGCATCACCGAGCTCCGCTTGACGGGCGCCGAAACCTTCGCCTGGGGCCGGGCCGCTGCCACGATCAGCACCAGCAGGGCCAGCCCGAACGCGGCCATGGCGACATGGCGCCGGAAGCCCGGACGCCGCGGCATCGCGGACGTGGCCAGCCGGGCGGAGGTGAAGGCAGCAACGGCCGCGGTCCGGCGGCGCTGCAGGCGCAAGTAGGCGTAAATGAGGGCCGGGACCAGCAGCAGTCCCAGCAGGACGAGCGGGGCGGCGAAGCTCACGGTGAACCGGCTGGTCGAGGCTCGAGCGTGACGCCGATGGTCTGTAGCTGACCGCCGCGGTCGACCTGGAACAGCACTTCGGAGCCGACCATCTGTGAGTCGATCGCACCGCCGATGTCCGAGGGCGAGGCGATCGGGCGGGCGTTGACAGCCGTGATCACGTCGCCCGGCTGCAGTCCGGCCTGATCGGCTGGGCCGCCGGGAACGACCTGTGTGACCAACGCGCCCGAGCCCGTCGGGGCGCTCGTGGTGGTCAGCCCCACCCATGGCCGAGGTTGCTGGAACTGCGCCGGAGCCGGGCTCGGTCCGGGGCTGAGCGCGCTGGTGGCGCTGCTGGAGCCCGGGTCGCTGAACACGCCGGAGGCCAGCGCGACCGCGGTCACGGCCAGCAGTCCCAGCACCAGCAGCGCAGCCACCCCGGCGCGCCGGGGTGAGGCCCTCCGGACGGGCGGGACGCGCGTGCTTCTGGGGCGCTCAGCGGCGGCCGGGCGCACGCGCTGGCCCGCTGCGCTCGCGGGCTCGGCGGCGGCCCGGCGCGGGGCCGGGGCCGCCCCGGCGGCCACCGGGCGCGGAGCCTCGACGCGTTCCGGCTCGACCGGACGGGTGTGCTGGCGCCGGTCCGCGAGTGTGTCCGCCGCGTCCTCGGACTCACGGGCCCAGTCTCCGGACCACAGATGCTTGGGTTGGGTCATACACTGAGGCACGGTACGGGCGACATTTGAGAACCGCGTAAGAACTGAGCGGCGGTCGTTCACACTGCCGGTGTGCGCGCGCTGGCGATCGTCCACCAACCCGATGCCGGGCCCGGCGTGTTCGCCGAGACGATCACCGTCGCGGGCGCCCGGCTCGAGGTGTGGGAGCCGCCTTCTGGTCGCGCCCCGGAGGATCCGGGGCGCTACGGGGCCGTGCTCACCTTCGGCGGTGCGATGCACCCCGACCAGGACCACCTTCACACCTGGATGGGCGTCGAGCGCGACCTGCTGGCCGAGCTCGTGGCCGCGGGAGTGCCCACGCTGGCGGTCTGCCTCGGCGCCCAGCTGCTGGCCGGCGCCGGCGGCGGCGAGGCTCAGCGCGCGCCGCGACCGGAGATCGGCTGGTACCCCGTGCAGCTGACGGCGGCCGGCGTGAGCGATCCCGTGCTCGGCCCGCTGGCCCCCGGGTTCGAGGCCTGCGAATGGCACAGCTACGAATGCTCGCTGCCGCCGGACGCGACGGCGCTGGCGCACAGCGAGACCTGCCTGCAGGCCTACCGGATCGGCGAGAGCGCCTGGGGCATCCAGTTCCACGCCGAGGTGAGCGCGCAGGGCTTCGACGCCTGGATCGACGATTACCGCAGCGACGAGGACGCGGTCGCGATGGGTCTCGACCCGGGCCGCCTGCGCCGCGAGGCGCAGGGCAAGATCGCAGCCTGGAACGACCTCGGCCGCGGGCTCTGCGCGCGCTTTCTCGCCGTCGCGGCCGCCCGGGTGGGCTAGCCAGTCCCCGGCTCGGCTCGCTGTGTCAGAACACGATCGTGCGGCCGTCGTGCACGAGCACCCGGTTGTCGAGGTGGCTGCGCACGGCGCGCGCCAGCACCAGGCGTTCGAGGTCCCGCCCGATCCGCACCAGATCCTCGACCGTGTACCCGTGACCCACGCGCTGCACGTCCTGCTCGATGATCGGGCCCTCGTCGAGGTCCTCGGTCACGTAGTGGGCCGTGGCGCCGATCAGCTTGACGCCGCGGTCGTAGGCGCGGCGGTAGGGCTCGGCGCCCGCGAACGCCGGCAGGAACGAGTGGTGGATGTTGATCACCGGGCACCCCAGCCGCTCCAGGAAGTCGCCTGAGAGGATCTGCATGTAGCGGGCCAGCACGACGAGGTCGACGCCGCCGCCGAGCAGCTCGAGCGCGGCCGCCTCAGCTTCGGGCTTGGTGTCGCGGTTGATCGGGACATGGTGATAGGGCACGCCGAGCGACTCGACCTCGCCGCGGAGCTCCTCGTGGTTGGAGATCACGCACACGACGTCCATCTCCAGCTCGCCGCGCCGGTGCCGCCAGAGCAGATCGACGAGGCAGTGGTCCTCACGTGAGGCCATCAGCGCAACCCGCCGGGGCTCGCACGCGTAGGAGACCCGCCAGTCCATCTGGAAGCGCGCGGCCAGCTCCGCGAAGGCGCTCTCGAAACCGACCCGGTCGCGCTTGAGCGCCGGGGCGTAGAACGCCGTGCGCATGAAGAACGCACCGTGCTCGGGGTGGGTCGAGTACTGATCCGAGGAGACGATGTTGGCGTCGAGCTCGAACAGGAAGCGCGACACGGCCGCCACGATCCCGGGACCGTCGGGGCAGGAGATCAGCAGCACCGCGGTGTGCTCGGCACCGCGCGCCGGTTCCGCCGGCACGTAGGACATCAGTGGCTCACAGCCGCCGCGGCCAGCTCCGACACGAGCTGGTCCTCGTAGAACCGCTCGAGTGCGAACGGCGCAATCAGCTCGGGCGTCTTGCCCGTGTGCACGAGGTCGGCGAGCGTCCGGCCCACGATCGGCGCCGCCTTGAATCCGTACGTGCCCCAGCCGGCGCTGAGGTGGAAGTTCTCCACCTCGGTCCGCCCGAGGATGGGGCTGTAGTCGGGCGAGAGGTCGCACAGCCCGGCCCAGCTCCGCAGCAGGCGTGCGTGCTCGAGCTGTGGGAACAGCTCGAGCGTGTGGCGCGTGAGGTCCTGGAGGAAGTTCAGCGTGCCCTGCATCCGGTAGGTCGTCCACGGCTCGATCTCGGAGCCCATCACGAACTCGCCGCGGTCCGATTGCGAGATGTAGACGTGCATCTGCGAGGACACGATCACCACGTCGAGCAGCGGCTTCACCGGCTCGGTCACGCAGGCCTGCAGGATATGGGTGGTGATCGGAAGCTCGACGCCCGCCATCTCGCCCAGCAGCGAGCTCCAGCCGGCGGTCGCGTTCACGACCTGCCCGACACGCACGGTGCCGCGATTGGTGCGCACGCCGGTGATCCTCGAGCCGGAGCGCTCGAAGCCGGTCACCTCCGTGTAGGGATGGATCTCGACGCCCAAGCGGTCCGCGCCGCGGGCGTAGCCCCAGACCACCGCGTCGTGGCGGATGATCCCGCCCGGCGGGTGATAGAGAGCGCCCATGACCGGATACGTGGCGTCCGGCGAGACATTCAGCGGTGGGCACAGGCGCTTGACCTGCGCAGTGTCCACGAGCTTGGAGTCGATGCCGTGCAGACGGTTGACCTCGGCGCGGTTGGCCATCACGAACATCGCCCGGTCGGTGTGGGCAAGCGTCAGGTGGCCGCACTGCGAGAACAGGAGGTTGAACTCGAGCTCCTGGGAGAGGCGCTCGTACATGTGAATCGAGGCGTCGTAGAAGCGCGCACCCTCGGGGGTCTTGTAGTTGGATCGCAGGATCGTCGTGTTACGACCCGCCGCTCCGGAGCCGATGTAACCCTTCTCCAGCACGGCCACCTTCTTGACCCCCAGCTGGCCGAGGTAGTACGCGGTCGCGAGCCCGTGAGCGCCCCCGCCCACGATCACCACGTCGTAGCTGTCACGGAGGTCACCCCGCCGGCGCCACATCCGGCCGGATCGGAAGATCTCACGCATCGGCTGAGCCCTCCGCGACGCCGGCCGCGGTCGCGGACAGACCACCACCGGCGGCCGCCAGCGCGTCGGTCCCGACCGGGCCGCCGCCGAGGTGCCCGGCCGCGTCGGCGACGACCTCCCACAAGTACGCGCCGAGCGCCCAGCCGACCAGGATCAGCAGCCGGTCGGCGCCCTCACGCAGCACATACCCCGGGGTTCGGGCGACCGAGCCGGGACGGAACGCGGCCACGGGCGTGACCCCGGGGCGGACGTCGATCGCGCAGAACCGCGACAGCAGCTCGCCCGCGCCCGGGCCGGCGAGCGTCAGCGCGGCGAGCCCGCAGGAGACATCGGCGATTGTGACCAGCTGCTCGCCGGCCGCTGATGCGGCGCCGTCCAGGGCCGTATGCACGTCCCAGCCCGACCGCGGCTCGCTCAGGACGAGTAGACGAGTGGGCGTGATCGGGCACCACCAGGTCGATCCGTCCGGCGAGCGCGATGCCCGGCCGGGCTCGAGCTCGAGCCCGCCGGCCACGCGGGCGACGAGGTCGGCGAGCACCTCTGCTCGGGCCTGGATGTCCAGCTTCGTCAGCGCGGAGCGGTCACAGAAGCCGACCGTGTCCGTGATCCGGGCCGCCTCGACCGACGCGTCGCCGCCGTAGCCGGCCGCCACGTTCCAGCCGTCGCGGCGCTCGAAGCTCGCACCTGCCGCGCGGGCCAGGCGTTCCATCGGGCTGCGCGCCGTGCGCTCCTCGCTCGAAGCGACCGGAACGGTGAAGTCGAGGCTCATGAGCGCAGGAGCTTGCCGCTCGGGTCGTGGAAGGGCTCCGTCACCACCGAGGCACTGCGGCGGGAGCCCTCGTCGAGGATCGTGATCGGCGCCCCGGCCTGCGCCAGCTCGGCCGGGACCCAGGCCATCCCGATCACGCGCTCGAGCTGCCGTGAGCTGCGAGCGCTGGTGACCTGTCCCGCGGCGTGGCCGAGTGTGTCGAGCACCACCGCGCCCTCGGTCGGCACGTGGCCGTTGTCAAGCGTGAATCCGACCAGCGCCGTGGTCGCGGGATGCTCGGCGGCGTGCGCCAGCGCCCACTTGCCGATGAACGCCTGCTCCTTGTCGAGCTTCACCGCCCAGGGCATGGCGGCGCCGAACGGCGTCGACTCGGAGTCGGTGTCCTGGCCAACGATGATGTGCTGCTTCTGGAGCCGCAGCACCCGCTGGGGCTCGAGCCCGAACGGCCTGATGTCCTCGCCTGCGCCGGCCTCCAGGATCGCGTCCCACAGATCCTCGCCGTAGGCGGCGGGAAAGTGGATCTCGTAGCCGAGCTCGCCCACGAAACCGATCCGCAGCAGCAGGCAGGGCACGCCGGCGACCCGGGCGTGACGGGCGTCGAGATACGAGAACGCCTCGGGCGAGCAGTCGAGGTCGGTGAGCCGGGTGAGAATCTCGCGTGATCGCGGGCCGGCCAGGTTGACCGCCGAGACCGCCTGGGTCACGTCGGCGAGATGAACGTCCATCCCCCAGTCCGCGAGCCACCAGGAGAACCACTGCTCGACCGCGCCCGCGCCGCTCGAGGTGGTGGTGACGTAGAACGACATCTCGTCGACCCGGGTCACCGTCCCGTCGTCCATGATCCGGCCCGCGTCGGAGGTGAGCACGCCGTAGCGGACGCGACCGGGTTTCAGGTTTGAGTGCCGGTTGGGGTACAGGCGATCGAGGAACTCGCCCGCCTCCGGGCCGCGCACCAGCAGCTTGCCGAGCGTCGAGACGTCGATCAGCCCGGCCGAGCGGTGCACCGCCAGCGCCTCGCCCTCGGGGTCGCCGTAGTCGTAGGGGCGCCGCCAGTCGCCCGCCCATCTGACAGTCGCGCCCAGCTCCCGGTGGCGACCGTGGATCGAGGAGCGCTTGGCGGGTTCGAACGGGCGGCCGGCGAGCGCGCCGATGGGGACCGTCGACCACGGCGGCCGGGCGGTGGTCGTACCCACCTGCTCGAGGCTCTGCCCCGTGTCCTGCGCCATCAGCCTCACCGACGGCAGCTGGCACATACGGCCCTGGCACGGGCCCATGGTCACGGTCGTGAACCGCTTGCAGAGCTCGATCGAGTCGTAGCCCTCCCTGATCCCGCGGTGGATGTCCTTGGCGGTGACGTCCTCGCACAGGCAGGCGAAGGCCTTGCCCGCTGCGTGCGGGACCTCGGCGGGCGGAACCGCCTCGGCTCCCCGGTCCGCGGCCGCCAACCGGGAGCGCAGCTCCTGGGCCCGGCCCCGCGAGCGGTTGTCGCCCAGGCCAAGGGCGTGAGCCGCCTGCAGACCGGCGTGCTCGCCGGAGATCTGGGCGGTCTGGAACGAGCCCTCTCCGGCCACCTGACCGGTGACGGTCACATTCGGCGGCACCTCGGCGATCCGGAAATAGCCGCGAGCCGAGTCGTATTCGGTGCGCCCGCCGGCCTGGGTGATCAGCGCGCTCGCGGGCGAGTCGCCACCGGAGACGAGCACCAGGTCGCACTCCACCTCCCGGTCCTGCCCGTGGGATTCACCGGCGGCCACCGGCGCGAGCACCGCGGCGCGGACCTCGCGCCGCCCGCGCGCGGCGACCACGGTCCAGCCGTTCAGGACGGCGACTCCCTGTGAGAGCAACCGGCTGCAGGCCCGTGATGGCTCGGCGCGCAGGTCGGCCACCGCCGGGACCTCGATCCCCGCCTCGCGCAGCGCGATCGCGGTCCGAATGCCGCGGTCCGAGGCGGTGACGATCACGGCGCGGTTTCCGGGGCGTACGCCGTAGCGCCCCAGCAGCCGCCGAGCACCACCGCTGAGCATCACCCCGGGCAGGTCGTTGCCGGGGAACACCAGCGGCTGCTCGATCGCCCCGGTGGCGTAGACGTGATGGCGGGCGCGAATCTGATGCAGCGTGTCGCCCTGCCAGACCGGCACGAGCCCGTCGAAGTGGGCCAGCGCCGGAGCCGAGGTGAGGATCTCGACCCCGGCCGCGCGGGCACGGTCGGCGAGCTTGCGGGCGTGGTCGTGGCCTCCTTCCCACAGCAACCGGCCGCCCAGCTCGGCGCCCTCGTCGGCGAGCACCACGTCGGCACCGAGCTCGGCCGCCGCGATCGCGGCGTTGAGGCCCGCATCGCCACCTCCGACCACGAGCACGTCGGCGTGACGGCGGCGGTACTCGGTGCGCCAGGTGCGCTCGGCCTGCTCGCGCGGCAGCCGCCCGAGGCCGGCGGCGTGCCGAAGCACCCACTCGTACGCCGGCCACAGGCGTCGCGGCCGGATGAAGGTCTTGTAGTAGAAACCCGGCGGCGTGAACGGGCCGGCCGCGTCGGTGATCGCCATCGCGTCGACGCCCAGGCTGGGCCGCGCATTCATGTGCTCGACGCGCGCACCCTCGCGGACGGGCTCGGTGCAGGCCCGGATGCCGGGCGCTCCGTCGACGGCCACCAGGCAGTTGGGGCACTGGCCGGCACAGCACATCAGACCCCGGCGGCGGTGGTACTTGAACGAGCGGGAGAACGTGCGCTGGCCCGCGGCGTACAGCGCCGACCCGACCGTGTCGCCCTCGTGCGCCGTGATCTTCTTGCCGTCGAAGCTGAACTCGACGCTGGTGGAGCGGTCGATGCGCTCCCCGGGCTTGGGTGGCATGCGGCTCACGGTCCCACCCCCAGCTCGGCTCCCAGCTCCCCGGGCAGCCCGACCCGGAGCACGACGTTGGTCCGCGTGTCCCGCTCGGCCTGGAACCAGGTCCGGCAGCCCGAGCGGTGGTACCACCACTCACGCTGCACGCCGGCCACGTTGCGCCGGAAGTAGTTGTACCTCGACAGCTCGCGGAACGTGGGGGTCTCGCGCGGTCTCACGCTGACCTCGCCGCCGAAGGCGAAATCCGCCACCTCGCGGACTCCGCAGTGGGGGCACGTGAGCAGGAACGACACGGCCGCGATCGTAGCCTTCTGTCGCGCGAAGCGCAATACTATTGCCAATGGCGCAACAACCGCGAGAGACAACCGCTCGCTCGGTCGGGTCCGTGGCCCGGGCGCTGAGACTGCTCGACGAGCTGCTCGAGAGCGAGGAGGGAGTCGGCGTCAACGAGCTCGCGCGCCGGATCGGCGTCAACGCCAGCACGGCATCGAGGCTGCTCGCCACACTCGAGTCCGCGGGGATGGTCCAGCGCGACGCGAGTGGTCCCTACCGCCTCGGCATGCATCTGGTCACGCTCGCCGACCGGGTGCTGGCACGGCTCGACCTCCAGGCGCTGGCCCGTCCGGTGTTGGTCGAGCTGATGGAGCAGACCGGCGAGACCGCGACGCTGTCGCTGCCCGGAGAGCGTGAGGCGATCACCGTCGACTCGGTGCCCTCGCGGGCCAGCGTCGTCAGCATGGCCCGCCTGGGCCGCCCGAGCGTCGCCCACGCGACCGCCGTGGGCAAGGTGATGCTCGCCTTCGGGGGTGGCCCGCTGCCCACCGAGCGCAGCCTGGTGGCGCTGACCGGTCGCACGATCACGCGCCGCGAGGCCCTGGCCGCCGAGATCGCGGTGGTGCGCGAACGCGGCTACGGAACCGTGTTCGGAGAACGAGAGGTCGACGTCAACGCGATCGCGGCGCCAGTCCTGGATCGCACCGGCGAGCTGGCCGCGATCCTCGGGCTCCAGGGCCCCTCGAACCGGCTGCCGGATCCGACACGGCTGTTGGGGGACCTTCGCCACGGCGCGGCGATGCTCACGCGCGCGCTGGGCGGGCACGCCTGACCATGCCGGCGCTCTCGGCGACGCGCGGGGCACTGGCCGCCGCCCCGGGAGCGCTCACGCCCCTGGGAGCTGGAGCGCTACCTGCAGCTGTTCTGAGCCGACGCGCGGCCGCGCCGGCGCGCGGGCAGCCGCGCCGGAGAGCGCGCAGCCGCGCCGGCTCAACCGAAGCGCCGAGCGACCGAGAGCCGGTCCTCGGCATGGAGCAGCGAGCCGACGGTCTGCTGCTCTGAGCGCTCCAGGTGGCCGGCCAGCGCGATGAACACCTGCGCCGTGGTGAGCGCATCGCCGAGCGCGTGATGCGGAGGCTCGGCCGGGAGCGTGAGTGCTCGTGCCAGCGACCCGAGTGAGATGTTCGCCGGCGCGCGGCCGTGGCGCTGGCGCAGCCACAGGCGCCCGATCATCTCGGTGTCGGCGCACGCCGGCATCCGCAACCGCCGGCGCGCGAGCGCGGGACCGATGAACCGCCGTTCGACCTCGGCCGAGTGGAAGACCGGGGCGCGGCCGTGCAGCGCGTCGAGCAGCAGCGCGAGCGCGTCGTCGAGCGCCGGGGCATCCTGGAGGTCGGCGAGTCGCAGCTTGTGCACCAGCACGGCAGCGCGCTCCGGCCTGATCGTCGGGCGTACGAGCGTGTAGCGGGCCTGGCCGAGCACCACGCGACCCTCCTCGATCGGGACCGCCCCGATCGCGATGATCTCGTTGTTGCGGTCCAGGCCGGTCAGCTCGAGGTCGACCGCGCACCAGCTCGCCCGCCTCCACGGCGTTCGCTTCGACGGCCTGCCCGGCACCTGAGCGCGCCAGATCACTGCTTCCACCTGCGCTGGAACGCGGTCACGGCATGGAACACGTCGCGCAGCTGGGCGCGGGCGAGCGGGGTCATCGCGGCCGGATCGAGCAGGTCGTCGACCTTCGACCCCGCCTCCAGTCGCTTCACATGGTGCTCGACGCGAAGCTCATGGGCGAGCTCGAAGGACTCGATCAGCGTCCGCGCATCGGCATCGGCGATCACGCCCGCCACAGCGGCGGCGGCGAGGCGGTCGGGCGTGGAGCCCTCGATCGTCCCCGCCACCACCCCGCCCCAGCGGGCGATCTCCACGATCGGGGCCACGACGGCGCCACGGATGTCGAGCAGGTCGCTGCGGCCGCCGCCCGCCTCGAGCACGCCGGACTCGTCGAATCCGGTCGGCGGAGCGGTCTCGAGCGCGCGCCGGCGAAGCAGGTCGACGAGGTGCTCCCGGGCGCCGTCGGGCGCAATCGGCAGCGGCTCCCGCGGCGTTCCCCACACCGCCCGGCGCTCGGCCAGCATCGCCTGCGCCAGCTCGCCCTCGTCGAGCGCTGCGATCCAGGCGGCCGGCGAGCGCGTCATCGGCGCCCAGCTGATCCCGCAGCTCGAGAGAGCAGCCCCAACGGCCTCGGCCCAGCCGTCGGGAGGAGGCTCAGTGCACACGACCGCACATCGCGGCACCGAGGCCAGCGTCAGCTCTCTTCGCGCCTGCGAGCCGACGGCCACGCACACGATTCCGTCCGCGGGCAGTCGCTCGGATGGGAACGCCAGGTCGATCGCGCGCTCGGTCAGTGCGTCGGTGAGCGCGGAGAGCACTCGCGCCACCTCGAGCGCGCGCAGGTTCGAGCGCTGCAGGTCGAGCACGATCTCCGGCAGTCGCCGCGCCACGGCGGTGAGCGCCTCGAGATCGTGGGCGCGGGCGATCATGCGGCGGGTGCCGAACCACGATCGCGGCTGCACGGCGAACAGATCCGCATCCTCCACCACGCCGACCAGCCGGCCCCGCTCACTGACCACCGGCGCGTGCTGGATCCCGCGTTCCAGCATCTCGAACAGGACCTCGCCACCCAGCCGCCCGGGGGGCACCGTGTAGGCGGGCATCGTCATCACGGCCTCCACCGGGCCGTTGGGCGAGATGCGAGCGGCCACCACCCGCTGGCGCAGGTCCTTGTCGGTCACGATCCCCAGCTCGCCGTCGCGGTCGACCACGGCCGCGCTCGTCCCGGCCTCGGTCATCCGCCGCGCCACCTCGGCGATCGGCGTCTGCGGGTCGCAGATCACGGTCGGGGTCCTGATCAGGCGGGCAACCGGCTGATGTCCAGGCTCGTGGACGCCGACCGCCAGCTCGCGGCGGTACGCGCATTCGAGCAACGGCCGCGCCACCGCCGCGGGAATCCGGTAGCAGAGGGTGTCCTCGGCGGCCCGCGCCTCGAAACCGGGCGGCAGCCCGGAGAGCATGGCCGCGTGGCCGAAGCTGTCACCCGGGCCGAGCAGATCGAGCAGCATGTCCTCGTGCACGAAGTCGACCGCTCCGCTGTAGATCACGCGCAGGAAGGTGACCGGGCCGCCCTCCTCGGTGAGGATGCTCTCGCCGGCGACGAAGAACTCGACCTGCGTCTCGCGCACGACCTCGCCGAGCTCCTCGGGAGCGAGCGCCTCGAACGGCGGCCGGTGGGAGAGGAAGCGAGCGATCTCTGAGAGTCCGGCGTCCAAGTACGGCACTTTATGCGCTCGCCCGTGTGGCGAAATCGGAACTGGAGCTGGATCGGGTGTGGCAGCGCGCTCTGCCACGATCCGGCCCATGGACGACTCCCCGGCTCCGGCGGGTGCGATCGAATATCGCTGCGAAGCGTGCGGGGACATCCAGGCCGCCGTGGCGCTGCATTGGCGCTGCCCGGTCTGCGGCGGGGCCCTGGTGATACACCCGGACGTCACGTTCGAGCTCTGCCGCGCCGACCCGGAAGTGGGGGGTGTGTGGCGCTTCCGGGCGGCGCTGCCGGCGATCCCCGGGGACGACCGGATCACGCTCGGCGAGGCGGCCACGCCCCTGATCGCGCTCGAGCGCCAGGGCGGCAGCGTGCTGGTGAAGCTCGAGCAGCTGCAGCCCACCGGCAGCTACAAGGACCGCGGCGCAGCGGTGCTCGTCTCGGTGTTGCGGGCGCTCGGCGTCGCCCGGCTGCGGGAGGATTCATCGGGCAACGCGGCCGCGTCGATCGCGGCCTACGCGTCGGCCGGCGGGATCGGGTGCGAGATCTTCGCCCCGTCCGCGACCAGCCCGGCGAAGCTGGCGCAGGCGGCGGCGCACGGAGCCTCGATGCGCCTAGTGGACGGCGGACGCCCGGACGCCGAGGCCGCGGGTCAGTCGCCGCAGGCCGGCAGTGCCTACGCCGGACACAATTGGCATCCGGCCTTCCTGGCCGGAGTGAGCACGCTCGGTTACGAGCTCGCCGAGCAGCTCGGCGCGCGAGTGCCGGGCAGCGTGGTGGTGCCGCTCGGGTACGGGAACCTGCTGCTCGGCCTGTGGGAGGCGTTCTCGGCGCTCCGGCGCGCCGATCCAGCGCTGCGCATGCCGCGCCTCTACGGCGTCCAGGCCGAGGCGTTCTCACCGGTGGCCGCGGCGTGGCGGGCGGGAGCGAGCTCGGTCACGCCGGCCCGGCCGGGCGAGACGGTGGCCGAGGGGATCAGGTGCACGAAGCCGGTCCGCGACCGGCGCGTGCTGGCAGCCGTCCGCGACTCAGGCGGCGCGGTCGTCTCCGTCGGCGAGCCGGCGATCGCGTCCGCCCTCTCCGACCTGCTCGCCCGCGGCTTCTACGTGGAGCCGACGAGCGCCGTCGCGTGGGCTGGACTGGACCTGCTCCCCGCGGATGCGGACGCCCGCGTCGTCGTGCTCACCGGCTCAGGGCTGAAGGCTCCCGGCGCGGTGCAGGACGCCGTAGCGGCCGCTCGCGCGACGCAGCATGGTCAGGCCGGCGAGCCCGACCACGACGCACGTCACGGCGCCGAGCGCTAGTCCGGCCCGCGCACCGGACACGGCCATGACCCAGCCGACGATCGGGCCGCCGATCGGCGTGGAGCCCTGGAAGGCGACGAACCACAGCGCCATCACGCGCCCGCGCATCGAGGGCTCGGCGCTGAGCTGGAGGGTCGAGTTCCCGGTCGACATGAACGAGATGCTGGCCGCCCCGGCGAACGCCAGGGCGATCAGCTCGAGCCCCAGATTGGGCGCGATCGCCGCCAGCCCCACGGTGACGCCGAACGCGAACGACGCGATCACGAGCGGGCGCAGCCCGGTCTTGCCCTTGGCCGCGACGAGTAGCCCGCCGGCCACGGCGCCCACGCCCATGGCCGCGGTCATGAACCCGAAGCCGGCCGCGCCGGCCCCCAGCCCGCTGCGCGCCATCACCGGCAGCGAGACCTGGAACTCATAGGTCAGGCACCCGACCGCGCCCATCATCAGCAGCGGCACCGCAAGCTCGGGGCTGCGGCGGACGTAGTCGAGCCCCTCGCGCAGCTGGCCCGATTCGCGCGGGGCCGGAGGGGAGGGGTTCAACGCCCGGGTGTCCATCGTGGCCAGCGACGCCACCACGGCCACGAAGCTGACCGCGTTGGCCAGGAAGCAGATGCCGTCACCGACGGTGGCGATCAGGATGCCCGCGATCGCCGGTCCGATCATGCGGGCGACGTTGACCAGCACGGAGTTCAGGCTGACCGCGTTGCGCAGATGGTCGGGGCCGACCAGCTCCAGCATGAACGACTGTCGCGATGGGTTCTCGAACGCGTTGTTGACGCCGAGCAGGGCCGCCAGCAACCCGATCTGCCACACCTGCACCTCGCCGGTCACGGTCAGAACTCCGAGCACCAGGGCCTGCAGGCCCATCGCGGTCTGCAGCAGGATCATCAGCTTGCGCTTGTCGACGCGGTCGGCGATCACGCCGCCGTAGGGCGCCAACAGCAGCACCGGCAACGTCTGCAGCGCCACGATCGCGCCCAGCGCAGTGCTCGAGTGGGTCAGGGTCAGGACCAGCCACGCCTGAGCGGTCATCTGCATCCAGGTGCCGATCAGCGAGATCGCCTGCCCGGAGATGTAGCGGCGGTAGTTGGGGACAGCGAGTGAGGCGAAGGTCAGCCGCCCGGCCTTGACGACGCGCGTCACGGCCGCCGTCCCCGCAGCTGCTCGGCCAGCTCCTCGAGCACCGGCAGGACCTTCTCGATCGCGCGCCGCTCGCTGTCCGACATCGCGCCGAGCGCCATCGTCAGCGCATCCGTTCGCTCGCGGCGCATGCGCTCGCACAACCTCCGGCCGGCGGGCGTGATCTCCACCAGCGCCGAGCGCCGGTCGGCGGGATCGGCGCTGCGCGTGACCAATCCGGACTCGGCAAAGCCGGCCACCACGCGCGAGAGCATGGTCGGGTTGAGCGCCTCGGCGCCGGCGAGGTCGGAGAGCCTGATCGGCCCCAGCCGCGCGATCGTGAACAGGGCCGAGACGCCCGTGGGTGTCAGCCCGGCGGCGATGCCGGTGCTGGTCGGCCGCAGCCGTCGTGACAGCTTCCCGATCACCGCCCGCGTCCGGGCGGCGACATCAGAGTCCACGGCTGGCGACGTTACGGTCACATCCCTCCAAATGCTTGCTTGCTGGCAAGCATTACTTTAGCAAGGGTGGGGTCCCGCCACCGCACCCCGAGCCACCGCCCGGAACGACCGACCCGCGCCTTCCTACCCCACCACCTCGGTCACCGCGATCGTGCTCGCGGCGTGGATCAGGCCGATGGCCAGGATCTGGTCCTCCTCGGGGCCGCCGAGCACGGCCTCGGCCGCGGCGAGCGTCGCGGCGATCCGCTCAATCGCCGGGCCGGCGACGCCGGGGTCGGGCTCGCGGCAGGCCGCGCGGGCGAGGTTGATCCACGGCAGGGCGCGGATCGGGATGGGAGGCGGCGTGGCGAGCACGGCGCCGAACCCGGTGATCAGATAGGCGGCGATCCGCGACAGGGTGCCGCTGACCGGCCGGACCCGAGGCACGCGCGGGGGGCGCACCGGGGCGGGCCCCTCGCCGTCGAGCACCGCGGCCATCGTGCCTCCGGCGACCATGGCGCGCTCGGCCTCGTCGAGACCCGCGTACGCGGCCGCGCGCATGGCCAGGAAAAGGCCCCCCGGAGGGCGCCCGTAGGGCACGTCGGACGCGAACACGATCCGTTCTGCCGGCGCCCGGGCGAACAACTCGACGATGTCGGTGGGCGCGAAGCACGAGGTGTCGTAGAGCACGCACGGATGGCCCTCGAGACCGGAGGCGAAGATACCCTGGTCGGCGATTCCGCCGTGGGCGAGCACCAGCGGGACCTCGGGATAGGACAGCGCGAGATCGACGAGATCGGCCATCGTGGGCATCCCGCGGCCGGCGTGGATCAGGATCGGGACCTTGGCCGCACGGGCCACGTCGAAGATCGCGCGCGCGGCGGCATTGCCGAAGCCGAAGGACTGCGCCCGCGGGTGGAGCTTGATCCCGCGCGCGCCCCGGGCCAGGCAGCGCTCTGCCTCCTGCACAGGCTCCTCGGCCGGGTCGAGCCGGCAATAGGGGATCAGGCGCCCGTCGCTCTCGGCCGCCCATTCGAGCACCCGATCGTTGGGCAGCCGGTAGGCGGGACGGCGCTCGGGATCGTGGAACGGGAACACGCACGCTCGCGTGGTCGGCCCAACCTCGTCGAGGGCTCTGAGCAGGGTCACGGGGTCAAGCGAGCGACCGTCCTCGTCCGCGCCGAGGTGGGTGTGCGCATCGAGGACCCCGGCCGCCGGCGCCAGCTGGCCGAGCTCCTCCACGATCGGCGCGTACGCGCTGCGGAAAGCCTCAGACATCGGCCGACAGCATATGCGGGCCGGCGTCCTGAGCCCATCCGATCAGCGGCGTCACCGGGAGCTCCGCTTCGGTGACCGGATCGCCAGGATCCTCCGGGACCACTTCATCGTCTCCACGGCGGTCAACGGCCGCGGCCCGGCCGTGCCCGGGGATCG
>JADGPN010000039.1 GCA_017882465.1 Solirubrobacteraceae bacterium | reverse complement strand
GATCTCCTCGAACGCGCCGACGACACGGTTGCCCTGGTCTTCGCTCCACAACTTGGCCTTCGCGAGCTGGGCGTTGGGCGAGTGGAAGTTCTCGTCTTCGCGGTCTCCCTGCTCGCTCACGCGCACGACGACGACGTCTCTGGGCTTCTTCTGCATGCTGGTTCCTCTCCGCCGGGATGGACGCTAACGCCTTTTGGACGCTTGGGATCCGACCGGGGAGAAGGCCCGCGCGGTCAAGGCCCGCACCAGGGGGTCTGCCGCGGCTGTGGCGCGTACACGCAGCCGCGCAACGGCAAGGGGGACGCCTACGCCTACTGCAAGGCGTGCCATCCGGGTGCGATCGAGCCGCGTTGGACGCGCGAAAGCGTGCTCGACGCGATTAGCGCCTGGCGGACGCAGTACGGCCGGCCGCCGTCGTCCTATGACTGGTCGCGTACGCACGCGCGTCGACGTGGGGGAGAGGAGCTCAGGCGACTCAACGAAGGCGACTGGCCCTCTCCGAGCGTCGTGACCGGCGTGTATGGCAGCTGGGAGGCTGCGCGGGCAGCGGCCGCCGAGCGGGATATCGACGGCGGTAACGCTGCGCTCGGCGAGACTCGGCGCCGGCAACCCAATACCTAGAGTCAGAGGCCCTGGCGATATGGAACGGAACGCGCGATTGTGAGCACCGAGATCGGAGAGCACCAAAGCCTCGGGCGCAACGCACGATCGCCGGCCACGGCCTCTCGCGCGACCTACGCGAGGTCGTCGGGGCGCTCGCCGGCGGATGCATCACGTATCGATCCTCAGGCCCGAGATGCCTAGACGATCTCGGGATCGCCCGATCGAGACTGTATCTCGGCGGCTGCTCACCCGGGCTGAGGCGGCGGCGTCGCTGGGCATGAGCGTCGCTCATTTTGAACGCTTCGTGCAGCCGTTCGTGAAGGTCGTGCCATGCGGGCAGCTGCTGCTGATCGAGCCGGGCTCGCTGGACCGCTGGGTGCAGGAGCACGCCCGAGTGGCGAGCGCCGTCGCGTGACCCCGGGGTCGATGGGCGGCGCGTTGCCGCCCTGAGGGCGGTGCGCGATCATCCTGATTCCGGGCGCAGCCAAGTCGCCGCCGGCCCGGAGCGCGCAATGCCCAGCGAATACCGCAAGACCCGCACCAGCGGGCTGTACATCCGGCACAGCCGGGCGTGCCCGTCGTTCGCCGACGAGGAGCGGCGCTGCCGCTGCGAACCGTCCTACCGCACGCACCGCCGCATCGACGGCACGATGCGCTGGAGCCCGGTGTTCAAGGACCGGGCGTCAGCGATGAGCTGGGACGGACACGAGGCGAAGGCCGAACGGGCTGTGCGTGCGATCCGGCGCGAGGGGCAGACGTTCGGCGAGGTCGCGGGGGAGTGGTGGGCGCTGGTCGAGGCGGGCACCTACGCGCGCCGCCGCGGGCGCAGCAAGAAGCTGTCGGACACGACGATTGCCGACTACCGGGGAGTCCTGTACGGCGCTGCTCCAGCCCGCGAAGCCGGGGTCGGGGGTTCGCTGGTCCTGGTCGAGCGGTGCGGCCGGCGTCCGATCGCGGCGCTCGACGACTCCTACTGGCAGTCGATCGTCGACGAGCTTGTGCGCGACGGCAAGTCGTATTCGAGGATCGCGACGTATCTGGCGGTGATCCGGCACGTTTACGCCTACGCGCGGCGACCAAACCTGAGAATCGTGACGAACGACCCAACGCGCGAGCTGCAGATGCCTGCGAACGACGGCGAGGTGCGCGAGCGGGTGGCGACCGCCGACGAGGCCGCGGCGTTGATCGAGGCGCTGCCGGTGCTCGACAGTGCCGGTGCGCTCAGCTGGGAGGCCGTGCTCGAGATCCGCGCCTCGAGCCAGAGCGCGGTCGCGCTCGCGGATCGCTTCGGCGTCAGCGACGCGCTGGTCGGCAAGGTCCGGCGTGGTGAGCTGTACAAGACGCCGGAGGGCAGGCGCTCACGCGAGACCGGCGACCGGGCCGGCTGGGGGTTGGCGTTCTACACAGGGATGCGGCGCAGCGAGATCGGCCGGGCACAGTGGCAGCACGTGTTCTGGGACGCCGACGAGATCATGGTCGCCCAGTCCAAGAGCGATGCCGGGGAGGGCAGGCGCGTTCCGATGGTCGGTCCGCTCAAGCGGATCCTACGCGAGGAGTGGATGCGCGCCGGGCGCCCTGGGACCGGGCCGATCCTCACGCGCTCGGTCGCATCCGGGAAGTGGCAGGCACGTGCGGACCAGGCCTGGGAGACGGCCGGGCTAGCGCGTGTCACCCTGCACGAGGCCCGGCACACGTATGCGAGCTTCCTGATGGCCGCCGGCTACAACCTCAAGCAGATCCAGGAGTACCTCGGGCACGCCGACCTCGTCACGACCGGCCACTACATCAAGAACCTGCCCGTCCCACGCGGCACGACCGCCCGCGAGAAGCTCGAGGCCTACCTGGCCGCCGAGCTCGGCGAGATCGACCCTTGAAATGTGGACGCAAATGTGGACGCAGATGTCAGCGTCGTTGTCGTTCGTGGGGGTTCGTAGGGCACCGACCGCATCGGCGCCGAGATCGGCAAACGCGACGAATTCCAGGGATTTCCCTGAAATTCCTGAATGCCGGAGGAGGGACTCGAACCCCCGACACGCGGATTATGATTCCGCTGCTCTAACCGACTGAGCTACTCCGGCGGGGTGGCCGCAAGGCTACCAGCGGCAACCCGGATCGGCGGGGCCGCGCGTAGTCTCGGCGGGCCGCTTGCCCGGGAGCCTACCGAGCACGATAATAGCCCCCACGATGAGGGCTGCGCGCCCTGGGCTGATGCAGCGATCTGTGCTCTGGAGGGCAGCGAGCGGTGCGGATCACCTCGCTGTCGATCTCGGGCCTTCCGAAGCCCGCCTACCTGGCCATCGGTCACACCGAGGTGACGCAGAGGTTCGGTCTGACGGTCGTGACGACGAACAGCAGCAGCGTGGCGGCGGGCCCGTCGGAGACGCTGGTCGAGGCGGTGAACGCCACGACCGGAGCGGTGCTCTCGAGCGGGAAGCGGCTCTGCATCGGGCCGAATCTCAACTACTACGACGCAATCGTGCCGTCGTCGACGGAGCCGAAGTTCAAGTAGCGCCGGAGGCGCGTCAGGCGTTGAGCTGCGCCTCCGCTTCCGTCGTCGCCGGAGGTGGTGCGCTGTCCGGTTCGGAACGGTCGCCCGGGAGGTTGTCCGCGGCGGCCCACGGGAGGCCGACGAGCACCAGCACGATCAGCCACACGAGGCCCACGGCATAGCCCGCCAGCACGTCGCTGGTCCAGTGCAGGCCGAGCATCACGCGAGCCGGTCCCATGGCCACGATCGCGACGATGCAGATGACGGCGAGCACGCGCTGTCCGCGCTGGAGCAGGAACAGGGCAGCGAGGCCGAACACCGCCGTGGCCCAGGTGGTGTGCCCGCTCGGAAAGCTGCCGCTGGTGAGCGCCGCGCCGGGCGGCCGGGTGCGGTCGGTCGCGGTCTTGATGGCCCAGGTGAGCACGCTGACGCCGAGCGTGCTGAACGCCAGCACCGCGTGGCGCCAGCCGAACGCGCGCCAGGCCCAGGTGCAGAACACGATGATCGCGATCGCGTCCCCGGGGAAGCGCCCGAGCCAGTTGAGGATGTGGGCGGGGAGGAGCGCCAGCCCGTGTAAGTGCTGCGCCGTGACCCGGGCCGCGATGCCGGTGTCGCCCGGGAACGAGCCGTGGAGCGAGATCACCGCCCGGATGCCGCCGACCGCGAGCGCCAGCGCGAGCGCGATCAGCCCCAGCGTCAGGCGCGCTCGGTGTGTCGGATGACCGTCGCGCCACGACCCAACGCCTTCGCCGGTTGTCGAATGAGTGCCGGTCACCGCTTCAGAATGGCGCACCTCCGTATGTCTCAGCCGAAGCCGCCGGCCCTATGATCCCGCCGATGCCCGACCTTGGACCCGCCGTGAGCACCGTCGTGCGCCGCTGCCTGCAGGTCAGGCCAGGCGAAGACGTGCTGGTGATCGTCGACGCGGGCACGCGAGCGATCGGGGAGGCACTCCGAGCTGAGGCGGCGGCGGCCGGCGCCGATGCGGTGCTTGCGGTGATGGACGAGCGCGCCACCGACGGCACGGAGCCTCCACCCACGATCGCCGCGGCGCTTAAGGCCTGTGATGTCTTCATCGCCCCGACCAGCCGCTCGCTCAGTCACACGACGGCGCGCAGGCAGGCCAGCGACGCCGGCGCCAGAGGTGCGACGATGCCGGGGGTCACCGACGACATGCTCGCGCGGGTGATGGCGGTCGATTTCGCCATCATGGGAGCGCGGTCTCGCGCCGTCGCCGGGCTGCTGAAGGAGGGATCGAGCGCGGTCGTGACGTGTCCTCTGGGAACTGATCTGACGCTCGACCTGAGCGGGCGCGAGGGGATCGCCGACGACGGCGACCTCACCGGCCCCGGGGCGTTCGGCAATCTACCCAGCGGGGAGGGGTTCATCGCTCCGGCCGGCGGCGATGGACGGATCGTCGCCGCGAGCCTCGCCCCGCTCGGCCTCACGGACGAGCCGGCGACGCTGACGGTCGCCGGGGGGCGCATCGTGGCCGCTGAAGGCGGGCTCGGACCGGAGTTCCTGAGCCGGCTGACGGTCCACGGCGAGCAGGGCACGAACCTCGCCGAGCTAGGCGTCGGCACCAACGATCGAGCCACGCTGACCGGCAACATGCTCGAGGACGAGAAGATCCTCGGCACCATCCACGTGGCCTTCGGCGCCAGCGCGGGAATCGGGGGCACGGTATCGGTGCCGATCCATCTCGATGCCGTTGTGCTCGACGCCACGCTCGAGATCGACGGCCGGCGCGTGCTCGACGCGGGGAACTTCCTGCTCTGACCCTGCTCGCCGTCCCCAACGTGTCCGAGGGACGCGACGCCGAGCTGATCCGGGCGATCGGCGACGCGTTCGACGCGCGGCTGCTCGAGGTTCACTCCGATCCCGATCACCACCGCAGCGTGTTCACGCTGGCGGGTGAGCCCGGAAGGGTGGCGCCCTCCGTCCTGAACGGTGCCCGCGCCGCGATCGCGCGGATCGACATGCGCAGGCAGGAGGGGGTCCACCCGCGGGTCGGCGCGATCGACGTGGCCCCGATCGTGTATCTGGACGACGCCGCCCGCGGTGCCGCCTGCGCCGAGGCTCTGGTGCTCGCCGACCTGCTTGCCGACGAGCTGGAGGTGCCGGCGTTCCTGTACGGCGCGCTGGCGGAGGGCCGGACGCGCGCTGAGATCCGGCGCGGCGGACCCGCCGAGCTCGCCCGGCGGATCGCCGCCGGTGAGCTGACCCCCGACTTCGGGCCCCGGCGCATGCACGAGACGGCGGGCGCCGTCCTCGTGGCGGCGCGGCCGCCGCTGGTCGCGTTCAACGTCGAGCTGGCGCCCCCGGCCACGCTCGAGCAGGCCCGCGAGGTCGCCGCGCTGATCCGAGAGGGGGGCGCCGACGGGCTGGCCGGGGTGCGGGCGATCGGGCTGCGGCTCGAGCAGGGCGGGATCGCGCAGGTCTCGACCAACGTGGAGGATCATCGTCGGACGACTCTGGCCGACGTCGTGGCGGCCGTCCGCCGGCACGCACCGGTCGCTGCCGCCGAACTCGTGGGACTCGCCCCGCGGGCGGCTTTCGAGGGCTTTCCGGACGACGTTCCGGTGCCCGGTTTCGACCCCGCGCGGCACCTGATCGAGGCGGCGCTCGCCGCCGCCTCGCCATCGGGCGCATAATCTCTACTTACGATGGCTCAGACCAAGCGCAAACGCCGCAGCAAACACCGGGGGACAGCAGCCGGGACGATTCAGACCCGAGGACGCACCGGACGTGCGCCGGCGGCCGAAGAGAAGAAGAAGCACGATCGGGTCAGCGCCCGAGAGGCGCGCCTGAACACGCCACCCACCTGGGCCAACTCGTTCAAGCGGGCGTCGCTGGCCTCGGCGCTGATGTTCGCGTTCATCCTGCTGACCACGCACAGCAAGAACAGGTTCGCGGCCGCCTTGGTCTTCGCCCTGTTCGCGATGGCGCTGTACGTCCCGGCCGGCTACTACATGGAGCTGTACCTGTACCGCCGGCGCCAGAAGAAGAGGGCGCTGCAGAAATGATCGACGTGCGCATGTTCACGGTCGGTCCGGTGCAGGAGAACTGCTTCATCGTCAGGCCTCAGGGGTCCGACCGCGCGGTGATCGTCGACCCGGGCGATGAGCCGGAGCGGCTGCTGGGCGCGATCGAGAGCCTCGGCGTCGGCATCGACGCGATTCTGCTCACCCACACGCACTTCGATCACGTCGGCGCCGTGGCCCCGGTGGCTCGCGCCACAGGGGCGCCGGTCTTCTGCCCGGAGCTCGAGACGGTCGTTCTGTCGAACATCATGGACTACGTGCCGTGGCCCGGCTTCGGACCATTTGAGAGCTATGACGCGGATCACACCGTCAGCGGCGGGGAGCGACTCGAGCTCGCCGGCATGGACATCGACGTCAGCTTCACTCCGGGTCACAGTCCCGGCCACGTGACCTACGCGATTCCGGCCGGCGCCGCGCTGCTGTCGGGCGACGTGCTCTTCCAGGGCTCGGTCGGCCGGGTCGATCTGCCGGGTGGCGACTGGCCGACCCTGCTGCAGTCGATCGACTCGCTGATCGCCGCCTACCCGGATGAGACGACGGTCTACCCGGGTCACATGGGTGTCACCACGCTCGGCCGCGAGCGCGCGACGAATCCGTTCCTGCGCGAGCTCGCGCGGTAGGGCCTTGAAGCAGTGATCGTTCCTGCGCGAGCTCGCGCGGTAGGGCGTTGAAGCAGTGATGCAAGCGCCGCGAGGCACGTTCGACGTGCTCCCAGAGGATGCCGAGCGCCGTCAGGTGGTCGAGGGTCACGTGCGCCGGATCCTGGGCGCTGCCGGCTATCGCCGGATCGAGACGCCCACCTTCGAGGCCACCGAGCTGTTCTCGCGCGGGGTCGGCGAGGCCACGGACATCGTCCGGAAGGAGATGTACACGTTCGATGACGGCGGGGGTCGCTCGGTCACGCTTCGGCCCGAGGGCACGGCGCCCGTGTGCCGGGCGTACATCGAGCACGGGATGCACAAGCTCCCCCAGCCAGTGAAGCTCTGGTACCTGGGCAGCTTCTACCGGCGCGAGGCGCCGCAGCGGGGGCGATACCGGCAGTTCTGGCAGGTCGGCGCCGAGGTGATCGGATCCGCCGAGGCGGCGACGGACGCCGAGCTGATCCTGCTGCTGGCTGAGCTGCTCGAGGCGCTCGGGGTGCGGGAGACGCGGCTGCGGCTCTCGAGCCTCGGCACACCCGAGACCCGGGCCGAGTACCGCGAGGAGCTCAAGCAGTACCTGCGCGCGCACGAGGGCCGGCTCTCAGGCGAGGTGCGCGAGCGCATCGACATCAACCCGATGCGGGCGTTCGACTCGGGCGACCCGGGCACGCGCGAGGTGATGGCCGGCGCCCCGACGCTGCTCGCACGGCTCAGCGGCGAGGACGCCGAGCACTTCGCTCAGGTGCGGGCGATGCTCGACGATGCCGATCTCCGCTACGAGCTCGACCCGACGCTCGTACGCGGCCTGGACTACTACACGCGCACAGTGTTCGAGTTCACCAGCGACGCGCTCGGCGCCCAGAGCGGCGTCGGCGGCGGCGGGCGCTACGACCGGCTGATGGAGCAGCTCGAGGGCCCACCGACGCCCGCGTCGGGGTGGGCCGCGGGGATCGAGCGGATGCTGCTGGCGACCGGTGAGCTGCCGACGGCGCCGGACCTGGTCGATCTGTACGTGGCGATTGCCGATCAGAGCGCCGCGCGGCGCGCTTTCGAGCTCGCTCGCGACGCGCGTCGCGCCGGGCTCGGCGCCCAGCTCGAGCTGGCCGGCCGCTCGCTCAAGGGACAGCTCAAACAGGCCGGAAGGCTCCGCTCGCGATACGTTGCGATCATCGGAGCCGAATCGGAGATCAGCCTCAAGGACATGGAATCCGGAGACCAGCGCAAGCTCCACCCCGCCGCGGTGATCCCCACCATCCTCCGGGGGAGCCGGCTGTCATGAGAGAGGCTCCGCGTCCCAACGCATTCCGTGACACGTGGACGGGTGATCTCGGCGCCGAGCGCGCCGGGACGCCGGCCCGCGTCGCAGGCTGGGTGGATCGCCGGCGTGATCACGGCGGACTGATCTTCATCGACCTGCGCGACCGTTCCGGCGTCGTACAGCTCGTCTTCCACCCCGAGACGGCGGGGGAGGCGCACGCCGCCGCACATCGGCTGCGGGCCGAGGATGTGCTCAGCGCCGCCGGCACGGTGGCTCTGCGTGACCCGCAGAACGTGAACCCGAACCTCGCCACGGGCGAGATCGAGCTCGCGGTCGAGTCGCTGGAGATCCTGGCCGACGCGGACACGCCGCCGTTCCCGCTCGACGAGGAGATCACGGTGGACGAGGCGCTGCGCCTGCGACATCGCGCGCTCGATCTCCGTCGCCGGCCGATGCAGGAGGCGATCGCGCTGCGCCACGAGGTGATCTCGACGATCCGCGAGGTGCTGAACGGCCGCGATTTCCTCGAGATCGAGACGCCCTACCTGACCCGCTCAACGCCGGAGGGAGCGCGCGACTACCTGGTCCCCGCGCGGATCGCGCCCGGGTCCTTCTATGCGCTGCCGCAATCCCCGCAGCTGTTCAAGCAGCTGTTGATGATCGGCGGCCTGGAGCGCTACTACCAGATCGCCCGCTGCTTCCGGGACGAGGACTCCCGCGCCGACCGCCAGCCGGAGTTCACGCAGCTCGATCTCGAGATGTCGTTCGTGGACGAGGACGACGTGCTCGGGACGATGGAGGCGGTGATGTGGGCCGTGTTCGAGCGGGCCGGCTTCGGCGTCGCGGCGCCGCCATGGCCGCGGATGACGTTCGCCGAAGCGGTCTCCCGGTTCGGCACCGACCGGCCGGATACCCGTTTCGGCGTCGAGCTGCACGATCTAGGGGCGCTGCTGTCAGGCTCGGAGTTCCAGGTCTTCGCGGGCGCGCTGCGCAGCGGCGGCGTGGTGCGGGGGATCAACGCCGGGCCGCGTGAGCTGCCCCGCTCCGAGCTCGACGCGCTCACCGAGCTGGCCAAGCAGCACGGCGCGAAGGGACTCGTGTGGGCGTTCGTGCAGGAGGACGGCTCCTGGCGCTCTCCGATCGCCAAGTTCCTCTCGCCGGCCGAGATCGAGGCCATCGGTACTCAGCTCGGCGCCTCGCCGGGGGACCTGCTGCTGATCGTCGCCGATGAGGCGACTACCGTCGGGCAGTCGCTGGGCGCGCTGCGGCTGGAGCTCGCGCGGCGCTTCGATCTCGTTCCGGAGGGCCGCCACGACGTGCTGTGGGTGGTCGAGTTCCCGATGTTCCAGTGGCATCCGGAGGAACAGCGCTGGGACGCGCTGCACCATCCGTTCACCGCGCCCATCGGCGACCTCGATCATCCGGACTCGCTGCTCTCGCGCGCCTACGACCTGGTCCTCGACGGGAGCGAGATCGGCGGCGGATCGATCAGGATCAACCGCACCGACGTGCAGACCCGCGTGCTGGAGCTGCTCGGGATCGGCGAGGAGCAAGCTCAGGCGAGGTTCGGATTCCTGCTCGACGCCCTTCGCTACGGTGCGCCGCCCCACGGCGGGATCGCGATGGGGATCGACCGCATCGTCGCCGCGCTCGCGGGCCGCGAGTCGATCCGCGACGTGATCGCCTTCCCGAAGGCGGCCAGCGGCGCCGACCCGCTGACCGGGGCGCCCGCGCCGGTCGACCCGGGGCAGCTGCGCGAGCTCGGCATCAGGCTCGCCTGAGGCGACGACGATCGTCGGCTTCGCCGACCGGTTCGAGATCTCCCAGTGCGTCGACGACGCGCTGCTCGTCGGGTAGCCGCCGGGGGTCCGCCGCCGGCCCGGCGGGCAGAGCCCCCGCTCTATCCTGAACGGTCATGTCAGCCGAGGCGTTCGAACACCATCTCCTCTCGCCGCAGGGCCTGGGCAGGGTACCCAGCGGCGCGGTCACCTGCGAGGCCGGCGGTGGCGGATGCTGCGATCGCATCTCGATCTCGCTGACCGTCGAGGGGGACCGGGTCGCCGACGCCGGGTTCACCGCGCGCGGGTGCGGCGCCGCGTCTGCGGCCGGCAGCGCGGCGGTCACGCTCACCCGCGGGCGTGCGGTGCTCGACGTGGCCGGCATCGGCCCGAGCCGGATCGCGACGGAGCTCGGCGGTCTCAGTCCCGGCAAGCTGCACGCCGCCGAGCTTGCCTCCGACGCGCTTCATCGCGCGCTGGGCGAGGCTGTGCGGAGGGGAGCGAGCGTGCTGTCTCCGCCGGGCGGCCGAACGCTCGTGGCGATGAGCGGCGGGGTCGACAGTGCCGTGGCGGCGCTGATGTCCGCCGGGGGGGGCGACGTAGTGGCGGTCACGCTGGAGCTGTGGGCCGATCCGGAGAATGACGCCGAGCGCAGCTGCTGCTCGGCGTCGGCGGTCGCCGTCGCGCGGGCGATGGCCCATCGCATGGGGATGGCGCACCTCACGCTTGACCTGCGCGATGAGTTCCGCGCCGGCGTGGTGGAGCCGTTCATCTCCGGATATGAGGCCGGCGAGACGCCCAACCCGTGCGTAGGGTGCAACGGCCACCTGCGGCTGGACGCGATGATCGAGCTCGCCGATCGCCTCGGCTGCACGCATCTGGTGACCGGCCACTACGCGCGTACCGTGGACGAGGAGCACGATGCCGGGCCGCTGCTCAGGGTGGCGGCGGATCTCGCCAAGGACCAGACGTACATGCTGGCGGGCCTCAGCCCCGAGTCGCTGGGCCGCCTGCGCTTTCCGCTCGGCGGGCTGACGAAGCCCGAGGTGCGCCGGATCGCCGCCGATGCCGGTCTGCCCGTGGCCGGCAAGCCCGACTCGCAGGACCTGTGCTTCCTGGCCGGCACCGATCGCGCGCGTTTCCTGGCCCGTCACGGTGGTCTCGGCGACCGCGAGGGCGAGATCGCCGATCGCAGCGGCGTCGTGCTCGGGTTCCACAGCGGCCAGCACAGGTTCACTGTCGGGCAACGCAAGGGCATCGGCCTCGCCGGCGACGAGCCGCTGTACGTGCTCGACAAGGACGCGGCGAGCAACCGCGTGATCGTCGGTCCGCGGTCCGCGCTGCGCACCGAGCGCGTGGCCGTGCGCTCGGCCCGCCTGCACCGTCACGGCTCGCGGGTCGACCGGATCAAGCTGCGCTACCGCTGCGCTCCCCTGCGCGGTCAGCTGACCGGAAACCCCGAGGCGGGCACGCATTCGCGGCTGACCGTGGAGCTGGCCGAGGCTGCCGACAGCGCGGCGCCGGGTCAGCTCGCCTGCCTGATGGACGGCGAGCTGGTGGTCGGCTGGGGGACGATCGCGCGGGGGTAGGCGTGCGTGCGGGGCCGGGCGAGCCACGCGACCGGGCGCTCGGCGAGCCCCGGGTCGCGGTGCCTACCGCACCGTGAACACCGCGTTGCGCACCAGCTCGAGTGCGTACGCGGGCCAAAACACGCCCGTCGCTGGGGCGCCGGGGACGCAGGCTCCGCCTGAGCGGCCGGGGTTGCCGATCCAGGCGAAGGCGTCGACCCCGGGATAACCGGTGTTGGCGGTGGGCAGTGGGCCGAGGCCGCGTCCGGGCGGATTGCACAGCACCTCGTTGCCGTACCTGACCCGGCTCGAGGGCACGAGCGGCCCGCGGCCGTTGGCGGCGGTGGAGACGATGAAGTGCTTGCCGCCGACGAGGCGCGAGACCTGGCGGCCGTATCGGATCTCCCTGGAGGTCCAGTCGAAGTGGGTTGAGTTCACGAAGAAGCCCTGGATCTTGGCGATCCCGGCGAGCTTCAGGAGGTGGGCGGTGCGGGGGGCGGGGACGGCGTCGCCGGCACCGCCGTCGAGGTAGACGACCACGCGCGGCAGCGCCGAGAGACGGCCGATCGCGTAGCGCAGCTCACGCATCCGGACCTGCAGCCCGTGGTGACTGAGGCAGCCCGTGGTGATCATCGAGTCCATCTCCAGGAACACGACGGCGCGGTACGCGCCGATCCCGTGCGCGAAGCTGCTCATCCATCCGTCGTAGGCGTGCTCCCGAGCGGGCGAGTCCGAGTAGCCGCGACAGCCATGCACAAGCCGGTAGGTCGCGATCATCGCCACCGTCCCGGGCTCTTCGGATGAGGCGCGCTGCAGGAAGGCCTGGACGGCGCTACCGGGATGCGGCCCGTCCCAGCCTCCGAAGCGATGCGTCTCCGGCTGCCTGCCGATCACATCGAGCATCCCGGCCGCCCGGGGGTTGGTGGGGCGCGTTTGCGCGGCCTGCCGCGCAGCCAGGCCCCACACGTGATCCACGTACAGTGGGGCGCGCTGGAGCGGATCGGAGCCGTCCGGAGCCGCGGCGAGCCCGAGCGGATTGCGGGGGTTGCGGGTCAGCTGCAGGCTGTCGTCGCTGCGGATCGTCAGGATCGCCGTGGATGGGAGCCCGAGTCCCTGCGGGAATGCCCCGTAGAGCCCGACTTTGATCGTGCGGGGAAGTCCGGGGAGGCCGTGATCGACGATCGGGATCGAGAACGAGGCGCTGGGCTGGCCGGCGGCGAAGTCGAGCCGCCCACCGACCTGAGTGAAGTCCTGCCCTGTAGCGGCCGTGAGGTGCCAGGCCCCGTAGCGAACCTGGCCCGGAACCCGGACCGAGCTCCGCGTGACCGTGATCACCGCGGACCCGTCGCGCTCATGGACGGACAGCGCCGCGGACGGGAGCCGGAATCCACCGAGGTCAAGGAAGTCGGCCTGCGCCGTCACGGGGGCGAGCAGCGGCGCTGTCATCAGCGCCAGTAGCAACCATCTGAGTGTCCGCTTCCCCATGTGCGGTAGATCGGAGGCAGGTGGCCGTATTTGAGGGCGCCTGCGTGGGCTGGACGAATTGCCGATCGCCGGCGCCGACTCCCGCTCAGCGCCCGCCTACACTCCACACCCGATGACTTCGGACGAGATCCGGCAAACGTTCCTCGAGTTCTTCGAGCACCGGGACCACAGGCGCCTGCCCTCCGGGTCGCTGATCCCTGCCGAGAACGACCCGTCGGCCCTGTTCACGGTGGCCGGCATGCACCCGCTGAAGGCGTACTTCCAGGGCCGTGAGCGCCCGCCCCATCCGCGCGTGACCACGTGTCAGAAGACCTTCCGCACCGCCGACATCGAGATCATCGGCACGACCAGCCGGCACCTGACCTTCTTCGAGATGCTGGGCAACTTCTCGTTCGGCGACTACTTCAAGCGGCAGGCGACCCAGTTCGCCTGGGACCTGTCTCGCGAGGGCTTCGGCTTCAACCCGGAGGACATCTGGATCACGGTGTTCGCCGGCGACGAGGAGCTCGGTCTCGGCCCTGACGAGGAGGCGATCGACGCCTGGCTCGAGCTCGGGGTGCCCCGCGCCAGAATCGTCGAATGCCCCCGCTCGGAGAACTTCTGGCAGGCCGGCCCGACCGGCCCCTGCGGCCCCTGCTCGGAGCTGTACCTCGATCGCGGCCTCGAGTTCGGCCGGCCGGATGACCTGCCGGGCGGCGACAACGAGCGCTTCCTCGAGTACTGGAACCTCGTGTTCATGCAGCTCGACCAGAATCCGATCAACGTGCTCTCCCCGCTGCCGGCCAAGAACATCGATACCGGGATGGGGCTCAACCGGATGGCGGCGATTCTGCAGAACAAGGCCTCGGTGTTCGAGACCGACCAGTTCGCGCCGCTGATCGAGCTCGGCGAAAGGCTGTCCGGCCGGCGCTACGGCAAGGAGTTCCCGGCCGATCGGGCGCTGCGGATCCTGGCCGATCACAGCCGGGCGATGACCTTCCTGATCTCCGACGGCGTCGTGCCCAGCAACGAGGACCGGGGCTACGTGCTGCGGCGGATCATGCGCCGGGCGATCCAGCAGGGCCGTTCGCTCGATCTCGAGCTCGGCTTCCTGGAGCGCTATTCGGAGCTCGTGACCGAGCTGATGGGATCGGCGTACCAGGAGCTGCCCGAGCAGCGCGACTCAGTGCGCAAATGGCTGCGCTCCGAGGAGGAGGGGTTCGGCCGCACGCTCGAGCAGGGCACAAAGCTGCTCGACGACCTGATCGAGCGCGCCGAGCAGTCGGGCGCGGAGGGGATCGCGGCCAGCGATGCCTTCATGCTCCACGACACGTACGGCTTCCCGATCGACCTCACGCTGGAGCTGGTGGCCGAGCACGGCCTCGGCGTCGACGAGGAGGGGTTCGAGGCGCTGATGGACGAGCAGCGCGAGCGCGCTCGGGCCGGTGGGCGCACTCGAGCCGGGGGAGAGCTGCGCGAGAAGGCGCTCGAGCTGGCGGGGTCCGCGGGCTTCGCGAGCGAGTTCACCGGCTACGTGACCACCGACCAGGAGACGACGATCGGAATCGTCGCGCCCGAGAACGGAGACGGTCGCCTGCTGGCCAAGCTGGTCGAGTCGCCCTTCTACGCCACCGGTGGCGGCCAGGTGGCCGACTCCGGGTTGATCGAATGCGACGACGGAGACTGCGTCGCGCGCGTCGAGGACGTGCTCCGCGTCGGGGACGACCAGGTGCTCTCGCTGACGCTCGAGCGCGGGCAGCTCAAGCAGGGCGAGCGCGTGCACGCGCACGTCGATCGCGCCGCTCGTCACGCGACCGCGTCAAACCACACCGCGACGCATCTGCTGCACGCTGCCCTCCGGCTGCGACTGGGGACCCACGTCCGTCAGGCGGGGTCCTACGTGGGACCCGACAAGCTGCGCTTCGACTTCACCCATGGGCAGGCGCTCACTCCCGAGGAGCTGCCCCTGGTCGAGGACGACGTCAATCGATGGATCCTGGAGAACCACTTAGTCCGGGCGCTCAGCACGAGCCTCGACGAGGCCCGCCGCCTCGGCGCGATGGCGCTGTTCGGCGAGAAGTACGGCGACGTGGTGAGGATGGTCGAGGTCGGCGACGGGTCCTTCTCCCGCGAGCTGTGCGGAGGAACGCACGTGCGCTCGACCTCTGAGATCGGGGTGTTCAAGCTCGCATCGGAGACCTCCAGCGCCGCCAACGTCCGGCGAATCGAGGCGCTCACGGGCCCCTGCGGGGTGGAGCTGCTGCGCTCTCACGATCGCGTTCTCGCCGATGCGGCCCGGACGCTTCGGGTTCCCCCGGAGAGCGTGAGCACAGCCATCGACGAGCTCCGTGACCGCGCCAAGGCCGAGCAGGCCGCGCAGCGCCGGGGCTCGAACGGCGCGATCGACGTCGACGCGCTGGTCGCGCGCGCGGAGGAGCACGACGGAGCGCGCGTGCTGATGGCCGCGGTCGAGGTCGCCGACGGCAAGGCACTGCTCGACGTCGCCGACCGCCTCAAGGCCAAGCTCCCCGACGCTGCGATCGTGCTCGGCAGCGTGGCCGAGGACCGCGTTGATCTGGTCGCGAGCGTTGCGCCGTCGCTGGTGTCGCGCGGGGTGCGGGCCGGGGAGATCGTCAAGGTCGCGGCGGCGGTCGTCGGGGGCGGAGGGGGCGGCCGCGACACGCTCGCGCGTGCGGGCGGCCGCGAACCGGCCAAGCTCCCGGATGCGTTCGCCGCCGCCCGGGAAGCGATCGAGTCGGCCCTGTCCGGTTGATGCGGGTGCTGGCGCTCGACTATGGGAGCGCCCGTTGTGGGTGTGCCCTGAGCGACCCCACGGGCGTGCTGGCCACCCCGATCGAGCCGATCGAGCGTCCTCGGACCCGGCGCGGCTTCGGCCGGCTGCGCGAGCTGGTGCGCGAGCGCGGTGTGGAGCACGTGGTCGTCGGGCTGCCCCTGACCCTGTCCGGCCGCGATTCGGCGCAGACGACCGAGACGCGCGAGTTCGCCAATGAGCTCGCCCGCGAGCTCGACGTCGAGGTCGAGCTCTACGACGAGCGGTTCACCACCCGGCTGGCGGCGCGGACGGGAGGCGACAAGAGCGAGGACTCACGCGCGGCTGCCCACCTTCTGCACAGCTGGCTCGCTGCCCGGCAACACAAAGGATGACCAGTGAGCGATTCTCGTGAGCGCACAGCCGAGGAGCGCGAGGCCGCCCGCCGGGAGCGGGAGGCACGCCGGCCGGCCCGCAAGGGACGCCCGGCGCCCCCACCGAACCCGGAGCCCCTGCCGAGCCCGGCGCCCCGGTCGACCCCGGCTCCGGAAACGAGCCCGGCGTCCGCGTTCGCGTCCGAGGACGATGGTCACGATGGGTACGAGGCGCCCGGGCATCCCGATCGCGATGCGTACGAGTCGCCCGAGGACGATGGTCACGACGAATACGAGGATCACGAGGACGAGGTCGGCTGGGTCGGGCCCGAGGAGGAGGACCAGGCCGTCTTCGAGGGACCGGAGGAGGCGCCTTCGGGCATCCGGCGCGTGCCGGGGATCGCGACCCGGGGCCGGCCCGAGAGCAGGCGCTCACAGTCGCGGTCAGGCGTCCCGAAACCCCGCCGGGAGAGTCGTCCGCGGGGCCACTCCCGCGCCGGGAGGGTGGCGGCCCTGCTGGCGATCGTGCTCGCGGCCGGCTTGATCTGGTTCCTGGTGCAGCTGTTCCAGCCCTTCCACGGGAGCGGTCAGGGAGATGTCGTGGTCACGGTTCCGGCGCACACCAGCTCGAGCCAGGTCGGCGATCTGCTCGCGCGCGAGGGTGTCGTGTCCTCGGGGTTCTTCTTCGAGCTCCGGGCCACGCTGGGGGGCAAGCGGGGGAGCCTCCGTCCGGGCACCTACCACCTGCAGCGCGACATGAGCTACGGCGCTGCCCTTGCGGTGCTCACCACCCCGCCGCCGCCGGTGAAGGTGACGAACCTGACCATCATCGAGGGCAAGAGCCGCAGCCAGATCAACGCGCTGCTGCGCGCGCAGGCCATCGCCGGGAGCTACATGGTCGCCACCCGGCACTCGCCGCTGCTCGATCCGCGGCGCTACGGCGCGCCCGCCTCGACCCCGTCGCTCGAGGGCTTCCTGTTCCCCTCGACCTATCAGCTTCGTGATCCGGTCACGGCCGCGGCGCTCGCCAACGACCAGCTGCGCACGTTCCGCAGCCGGTTCGCGACCGTGAACCTGGGTTACGCGAGCAGCAGGCATCTGACCGCCTACGACGTGTTGACCGTTGCCTCGATCATTGAGGGCGAGGCGTCGACCGCCCGCGACCGCGCGTTGGTCGCCTCGGTGATCTACAACCGCCTCCATGATCGGATGCCGCTGCAGATGGACTCCACGACGCGGTTCGCGTCGGGCAACTACACCAACCCGCTGACGGCGTCGCAGCTGAACTCAAGCTCCCCCTACAACACCCGGCTGCACAAGGGGCTGCCGCCCACCCCGATCAACAATCCCGGGCTCGCGGCGATCGAGGCCGCGGCGCACCCCGCACGCACGAACGACCTGTACTTCGTGGTCAAGCCATGCGGCAACGGCGAGATGGTGTTCAGCTCCAGCTACGCCCAGTTCCTGCACGACCAGGCCCTGTACCGGGCGGCGCGGACCCGGCGCGGCGGGCGATCTCCGGCCAACTGCTGATGGGCCCCCGGCTGGGGGTGCTCGGATGGCCGGTGCGCCACAGCCGCTCGCCGGCGATTCAGAACGCGGCGCTGGCGGCGGTCGGGCTCGCTGAGTGGCGCTACCAGCTGCTTCCCGTCCCACCGATCCTGTTCTCGGAGACGGTTCGAGCCCTGCCGGGGGCAGGCTTCCGGGGCGCCAACGTCACGATCCCGCATAAGGAGGCGGCGCTAGCACTGGCCGACGATGCCACTGCGAGCGCGCGCGCCATCGGTGCCGCCAACACGCTCACGTTCGATCGCGACGGCGCCATCCACGCCGACAACACCGACGCGCCAGGGCTGATCGCTACGTTGCCATTCGACGCGGCGGGCCGGAGTGCGCTGGTGCTGGGGGCCGGCGGCAGCGCCCGGGCCGCCGTCTGGGCCCTGCTCGAGGCCGGCACCCGGGAGGTCCGCGTCTGGAATCGCTCACCCGAGCGGGCGCGTGCGTTGTGCGCCGAGCTCGGCGGCATCCCGGTGCTGGACGCCGAACCGGCCGACCTGCTCGTCCACTGCACGTCCAGCGGTCTGGACACATCGCGGCCGATGTTCAACTCCCTCCCCCTCGGTGCCGATGACGTCACCAAGTACAAGTGCGTGGTTGACCTCGTGTACACGAAATGGGACACACCGCTTGTCTCGGCGGCGCGTGCGAACGCGATTCCTACCGTAGACGGGCTGGAGATGCTCATCGCCCAGGGGGCGCTCAGCTTCGAGCGCTTCACCGGCGAACCGGCCCCGACCGAGCTGATGCGCGCGGCTGTCCGCCGCGGATGACCGACGATCCCCCGCATCTAAGGGCGGTGACGCCCCCGCATCCCAATCGCCGGCGGAATCTGCCGACGGCGTCACCCCACCGAGCCGGCGTGGGGGATCCGGGCGTTTCCTGGCCGACGTGCTCATCGGCGGCGGTGATCCACTCCACGCGATGCGCCCGGAGCTCTTCCCTGCGTGGCGCAACGTGTCGGTGCACATCCGGCGCATCACGCCTCGGCCCTCGATCTCGGTGACAGGGAACATCGGACGCGATCGTAACCGCCGGAAGGCGTCGAGAATCTCCGCTCGCGCTGAACGAAACCCCCGCCGCGGCCGAACATGGGGACGATGACGCGACAGGCCGCATCCTCGTCCGCTCACCAACTTGCGCGCAAGCTGGTGACTGCTGTCCTGTTGCTCGGTGGACTGACCTTCAGCGCCACTGCATCGGCGGCGCTGACGTCGGCGAACTGGGATCCGGGCTCGCAGCGCGCGGTGCTACGGGCCGGCCTGATGCGCGACCTCGGGGGCTCGTTCAACGGTGCTGCCGGGCTCACCGCGGCTCAGGCCAATCAGGCGATGATCGCGTTCGCGGCCGCCGCGCAGTCACCGTATGGCGCCACCTCGGCCGCGGCACCGGCAGTGAGGGCGACCCGCAGCCCAGTCATGCTCCAGGCGTTCGACCGCATGCTGGTCGCGCAGCTGGGCCTCGCCGACGTCGCCGCGCACGTCCAGGCGGCAACCTCGGCCGCGGGCCTCAACCCGCCGGGCTACTACGGCACCGAGGTCGTGGCCCGCTATCTGGGGCTGCGCTACAACCATCCGTCCAGCAGCGACCAGCTCGAGCTCTTCCCCACCGACCCCATCACCAGAGGCGAGGCCGCATGGTCGCTGGCGCGGGCGCTGAACTTCGGCTCGTGGAACACCCAGGACGCCCGCCAGACGCTGACGGGCTATGGGCTCCCGGAGTTGGGCTCGAACGAGCTCCAGGCGCTGCGGATCGCCGTCTCGCGGATCGGCTACCCGTACGTGTGGGGTGGCACCACCGACGACACCTCAGACGGGCTGGCCCACGGCGGCTTTGACTGCTCCGGCTTCGCGTGGCGCGTGTTCAAGGTCTCCGGTCTCAGCTGGGGACGGAGAATCGGGGGCCGCACCGCCGCTCAGCAGGCCGGCGAGATCCCGCGCAGCCAACGGCTCCACGCGAGCGCGCTCCAACCGGGCGACACGCTGTTCTTCGGCTCGGCGCACTTCAACAGCACCGCCACCGAGGCCAACGTGATCCACGAGGGGATCTATCTCGGCGACAACTGGGTCATCCACTCCTCGGGCCAGGGGGTGTACGTGCTGCCGCTGCGGGGAAGCTGGCTGGGCGATCAGTTCGCCTGGGGCCGGCGAGTCATCTACTGAGCCACGACTCCGCCGTCCGCGTCCTTGGTCGTGCGCATCGCAAGGCCGAGCACGGACATGCTGAGACCGTTGATGATGAACGCGAACCCGACCAGGAGGGCGAGCGTCTTGTAGCCGATGCTGGGGCTCGCGACGATCACAACGCCGGCGATCAGCTCGACGATCGCCACGACCAGCCGCCAGGTGCGGTGGCCCTCGGTCTCGAAGGACTGCACGAACCGGACCGCGCCCATGGCGATCAGCCAGATCCCCAGCAGCAGAGCCACCGCGGTGACGCCCTTGATCGGATGGCGGATCAGGAACACGCCGACGATCAGGTTGACGGTGCCCAGCAGGGCGATCAGGCCCCGGTTCTCGGTGTGGCTCGAGAGTGACGCTCCGAGCTCGAAGATCCCGTCGACGAGCACGAAGATCCCCGCCACGACGGCGAGCGTGGCCAAGCTGTTGCTCGGCTTGGCGAGCACGATCACGCCGGCGATGATGCTGAGGACTCCGAGCGAGAGCGGCAGCCACCACAGGCGCGATATCTCCCGGAGCTGCTCGCCCGACATCGATTGTCCGGCCATTGCTGGGAACCTCCTGGTCAGTGTCACCAAAGAACCTACCGGACGAGGAAGTCGGCTCGCTGTGCGCCCCGGGTGGTCTTTCGTCCGACCTCCGGCCAGGCCAGCCTGAACCTGGCAGTACGTCTGCTATCTGGCCGTCGTCCTTCCGCTGGCCGGGTTCCTCATCGGGCCGATGACCGGAGCGCGTTGGGAGCCCGGTCGCCGCGCGCGCCCGGGTGGCCGCGGACGCTGAGCGCCCATGAGACGCGTGCGCCCGGGTAAGGTGCCGGGTCATGATCGTCACTGACGCCGTGAGCAGTTATCTCGCGGGGCTGCGCCCCGAGCCGGATCCGGTGCTGGCCGAGATGCAGGCCCAGGGCGAACGGGAGCGGATCCCGATCGTCGGCCCCGAGACCGGAATGCTCCTGCATGTGCTGGCGGCGGTTGGAGGCGCGACGCGGGTGGTCGAGGTGGGCACCGCGATCGGGGTCTCGACGCTGTATCTCGCCCGGGCACTGGCGCCCGGGGGCACGGTCGTCTCGTTCGAGATCGACGAGGCGCGTCACGCCGCGGCCCGAGAGTATCTCGGGCGAGCCGGCGTGCTCGACCGGGCCGACCTGCGCCTCGAGGACGCGCGCACGGGACTCGCCTCGCTCGCGGGACCCTTCGAGATGGCGTTCATCGACGGCGTCAAGGCACAGTACAGCGAGTACCTCGACGAGCTGCTCCCGCTGCTGGGCAGCGGCGCGGTGCTGGCGGTCGACAACGTGCTCATGTCCGGGTCGGTCGCCGAGGGGAAGGGCGACGGGCACTGGTCCGACGAGCAGGTCGCGGGCGCGCGCGCGTTCAACCGTCGGCTGCTCGGCGACGAGCGCCTCACGGGCACCGTCACTCCCGTTGGAGACGGCGTGCTCGTGGCGGTGGCGAGGTGAGGTGCCGTGAGCCCCGAGCCTGACGACGCTCGCAGCCGATGCTCGCCCTGTCGCGGCACCGGCAAGGTGATCTCGGGGCTGGGGGGGAACCCCCACGAAATTACCTGCCCGTGGTGCGACGGCAGCGGTTCCTTCCAGCCCGGGCGTGACGCACAGAGCGTTCACTCGGGCGATCAACCCGGGTAGCACAAACGTCCATAGACGTTTAGCGTCGCCGCTGCGGCTGTCGATATTGCTGGTGCCAGAGTCATTAGGTGCCAAAGGCAAACCGCTCGTGAGGGCGGGACGCAAAGCCACGGACCTCCGATCGGATGAGGTAGCCGGGCTGCCACACAAGGCTCAACGCTGTCGTAGCCGTGATGGCCGAACCGAGAGATCTGGCGACAACGCCCAATCACCGGATCCCGGGAGGACCGATGCTTTACAAGTTCCGCCGTCGCGCCGAGGATGAGAAAGGGTTCACGCTGATCGAGCTGCTCGTCGTGATCCTGATCATCGGCATGCTCGCAGCGATCGCCATCCCGTCGTTCCTCAACTGGAAGAACAAGGCCAACGACGCCGCGGCCAAGGCCCAGGCTTCTCCAACCGGAATCCACGGCCCGGGGGGCAATCGGCTCGCCCCGATCTCTTTCTCATCGCGCGGCGCCCACCGGCCGATACCAGAGCTGTGCGCCGAGCCACCAACGGCCACC
>JADGPN010000215.1 GCA_017882465.1 Solirubrobacteraceae bacterium | reverse complement strand
CTATCGGATCGTCGAGTACGACCCGCCGCATGCCGTTACCTTCCTTGGCGAGAACGCCACCGTGGTCTCGCGGGACAGGATCACGTTCGACTCGACCGCGGCTGGCACACGCGTCACCTACGACGGCGACCTCGCGCTGAAAGGCATGCTCAGGATCGCCGATCCGGTCCTGGCGCTCGCGTTTAACCGTGTCGGCGATCGCGCTCTTGCCGGTCTCAGGCGCACGCTCGCCCGCTCGCAGCCGCGGATGCTGAGTCCGCTGGCTGGTCGCGCTCTCGACGGCCGGGAGTACGAGCTGCCAGGCGATCTCGCAAAGCAGCACAACTTCTTCGTCGTCGCCTTCCGCCGCGAGCAGCAGCGCGTTGTCGATCAGTGGCTGCCGTGGCTGATCGACCTTGAGCGGCGGCGCTCGGACGTCGCGGTGTACGAGTTGCCGGTGCTGTCATCGGTGTACGGTCCGGCGCGGTGGTTCATCGACGGTGGCATGACACGCGGGATCCCGGACGCCTCCGCGCGCGCCCGCACGATCACCGTCTACACCGACGTCCGAAAGGTCGTTGACAACCTCGGGCTTGCCGGCACCGACACGATCGCGGTGCTGATCGTCGAGCGCTCCGGCCGGATACTGGCCAGCGAGGTCGGCGGCTTCGAGGAGCGGAAGGCAGAGCGGCTGGCCGCCGCGCTCGCGCCGACACCGTCGCCTGGCGCGACCGAGAGATGAGCGCGAGCGTGCTCGTGACCGGCGCGACCGGGTTCATCGGCGCTCGCCTCGCGGCCAGGCTGGGAAGCTCGGGACGCGAGGTGAGATGCCTGGTGCGCGACCGCGGCGGGACTCGCGCCCGCGACCTCGAGCGCGAAGGCTTCGATCTGCACGAAGGTGACGTGCTGCGCCCGGAAACGCTGCGCGGAGCGGGCCACGGGGTGGACGCGGCGTATTACCTGATCCACTCGATGGGCAGGGGCGGACCCAAGGACTTCGCCGCCAGCGAGCGCGCCGCCGCCACTGCCTTCGCCCGCATGGCGTGCGCGGAGGGGATCGAACGCGTGATCTACCTCGGCGGCCTCGGTGACCGGCCCCAGTCCCAGCATCTGCGCAGCCGGCACGAGACCGCGCTCGCGCTCCGCGAGCACGGCCCCGCGCTGTCCTACTTCCGCGCTGGGATGGTGGTCGGACCGCAGAGCGAGTCCTATCGCACGCTGCGCTACCTCGTGCAGCGGCTGCCGGCGATGATCGCTCCGGCGTGGCTGAAGAACGCGACTCAGCCGATCGCGATCGATGACACGCTGAGCTATCTGGTCGAGGCGCTGACGGTCGAAGCGTCGGCGGGGAGGGAGATTCAGATCGGCGGCCCCGATGTGCTCACCTACGGCGAGATGCTCGACCGGATGGCCGAAGTCCTTCGAATCCGTCGCCGGCCACGGATCCCCGTGCCGCTGATCACCCCGTGGCTCTCCTCACTGTGGATCGGGCTCGTCACACCCGTCGACGCAGGGATCGCAAGACCATTGATCGAAGGGCTCGCCGCGCCAACGGTCGTCACCGACCTCACCGGAATGGCGCTGTTCGACCTCGAGCCGATCAGCTTCGACCAAGCGCTCCGACGCGCCGTCGCAGAAGACCCCGAACTCGCGCCCACATGAGAGTCCTCGAACGTCTGTTCATCTCGCGTCCCGCGCGGATCGGGATCATCGTCGTGTGGCTCGTTCTCGGTGCACTGGGCGGTTCGTTCGCGCAGCGCTTCCAGGACGTGCAGAAGAACGAGGAGTCCTCGTTCCTGCCGGGCTCCTCGGAGTCGGTGCGCGAGCTGACGTTGGCGAAGCGGTTCCCGTCCGGTGAGCGCTTCGCCGCGATCACCGTCGTGCGCCGCGACGGCGGACTGAAACCGCGAGACCTGGCCGCGATCGAGCGAACACGTGCCTCGCTCGCGGCCAATCCCCCGGTCACGGGCTCCCGGCAGGTGCTCGTCCGCGTCTCGCCGGACCGCACGACGGCGCTGGTGATCGTCAACCTCAACCCGCAGGGCAAAGAGACGCTCCTGAAGTCGTCCGTGAGCGGGGTGGAGAGCCGGATGGCGCCGCTGCGCGCGCGAGGTCTTACGGTCAGGGTGACGGGTCCGGCGGGTTTCTCGCGGGACGCGGTCAACGTGTTCGCCTCGATCAACGGGACGCTGCTGCTGGCCACGGGCGCGCTGGTGTTCGTGCTGCTGATCCTGATCTACCGTTCGCCGATCTTCTGGGTGATCCCGCTCTTCAGTGTGCTGATGGCGGAGGCGTTCTCGCGGTTCTGCGGATGGGCGATCGCCGAGGCGGGGGTCACCGTCAACGGCCAGAGCGCCGGCGTCTTGCCCGTGCTCGTATTCGGTGCGGGGACCGATTACGCGCTGCTGCTCGTCGCGCGCTACCGCGAGGAGCTGCGCCGCTACGAGCGCCCGGTCGACGCGATGCGCCAGGCGCTGCGCCGGGCCGGACCCGCGGTGTTCGCCTCAGGGTCGACGGTCATCCTGGCGCTGCTGTGCCTGTCGCTGGCGCAGGTCAACGGCACCAGCGGGCTCGGGCCGATCGGCGCGATGGGAGTGGCGCTGGCGATGCTCTCGATGCTGACCCTGCTACCGGCGGCGCTGGTCGTCGGCGGCCGGCGTGCGTTCTGGCCGTTCGTGCCGCGCTACGGCTCAGAGGGCACGGACGAAACGCACGGGACATGGCGCCGCGTCGGCGAGCGCGTCGCGGCCACTCCCCGACGCGTATGGATTACGACCGTACTGCTGCTCGGGCTGGGCTGCGTCGGCCTGACGAGCTTCTCGACCGGCCTCACCAACACGCAGGACTTCCGCGGCTCGGTTCAGTCCGTCGATGGCCAGCGGCTGATCGCCAAAGCGTTCCCGGCAGGGGCCAACGCGCCGACCGACGTCGTCGTGCGCGATGCCGCCGCGGTCCCGCCCGTCCAGCAAGCGCTGCGCTCGGTGCCCGGCGTGGCGGCGGTGGGGCCGCCGGAACTCGGTCGGCCAGGCGCGCGGTTTGCCGTCACGCTCGCCGCCGACCCCTACTCGACCACAGCCGAGAACCTGGTCCCGCGCCTTCGCGCAGCGGCCCACGCGGCCAGTTTGACCGCGCTCGTGGGCGGCCCGACCGCTCAGCAGAAGGACTTCGACACCGCGGCCGCGCACGACAACCGGCTGATCGTGCCGATCGTGCTCCTGTTGGTGTTCGTGATCCTCGCGCTGCTGCTGCGCGCGGTCACGCTGCCGCTGCTGCTGATCGGGACCGTGATCCTGTCCTTCGGCGCCGCCCTAGGCATCTCCTCGGCGGTGTTCGACCACGTCTTCGGCTACCCGGGCGAGCCCTCGACGCTGCCGCTACTGGCCTTCATCTTCCTCGTCGCACTCGGGGTCGACTACAACATCTTCCTGATGGCCAGAGCCCGCGAGGAGGCGCTGCGGCACGGCACACGGCACGGGATGCTGCGCGGGCTGGCGGTGACCGGCGGCGTCATCACCTCGGCCGGGATCGTGCTCGCCGGGACATTCACGATGCTCGCGACGCTGCCACTCAAGACGCTGACCGAGCTCGGCTTCACGATCGCCTTCGGGGTCCTGCTCGACACCTTCATCGTCCGCTCGGTGCTCGTGCCCGCGCTCGTGTTCGACATCGGCCCTCGCGTCTGGTGGCCAAGCGCGCTGGCCCGAAAAGAGGAAACGCGGTACCGGCGAGACGAAGCCGACTCCGTGCCGTGCACCGACGAGCGCCACCCCGAACGGCCGGCAGCGTTGGCAGCCAGCGACCCCCCGGACGGCCCGAACTGACGATGGAGCGAGTCTGGGACTACCCCCGCCCGCCCGCCATCGTGCCCTGCATGCGCCGCGTCCGGATCGAGCTAGCCGCCGAGGTGCTGGCCGACTCCACCCGCGCCCTGCGCGTGCTCGAGACCAGCCACCCACCGACGATCTACATTCCGCTGGCCGACGTGCGTGAAGAGCTCCTGGCCGAGAGCGACGCACGCTCGACCTGGTGCGAATTCAAGGGCGCAGCGCGATACCTGGCCGCGGTCGTCGACGGCCGGCGCTTCAAGACGGTCGGTTGGAGCTACCCGGACCCCTCGCCCGGATACGAGGCGCTGCGCGATCACGTCGCCTTCTACCCGGGTCGTGTCGACGCGGCTTGGTTAGATGACGAGCGCGTTCAAGCCCAGCAAGGCGACTTCTACGGCGGGTGGATCACCGCCGACCTGATCGGGCCGTTCAAAGGGCCGCGGGGCACGCTCGCCTGGTGAAGTCACGTCCAGTGGACGCTCCCTCTCCTGGGACTTCCGAGAGTAAACGCGCGAGATCCAACGGTTTGTATTTGTCGCCATCCGCCCGACGAGCCGAACAGACCCGTCCCTCACCCCACTCGTTTCTGGCCGTTTGCAGCACCAATGTGCCCTGAGCGTCTGCGGACTCGCCGACCGGCGAGGGCGGGCGGGCCACATGGGTGATGACGGAGCGGGGGTGCTGCTCGAGATGGTGCCGTCGGCGAGCCCCGCCACACGCCCGCAACACCCCGAGTTCACGGCCGAAGGGCGACGGCGACAAACGTAAAGCGTTGCCGTACGCGCAGTTGCTCTCGCGGGTCCGAGAGGACGAGAGGAGCGCGGGCGGACTCTCCGCCGCGCTGCTGCTCAACCTGGAAGCAGTAATCCTCGCCGAGCTCACGACCACGCTCCCGTGTTGGACGAGGCTCGACAGCGCGGTGCGTCCTCGCGCTGCTGCTTCGACAGCGAGCGGAAGAGTTGGACGCGAATTCGAGACGGATATCTGTGCCGCTCTGGAACGGCCGCGGGAGCGCGATGTTTCCTCTCCCCGGGCCTGCGCTATCTCGGGGCGATGCGGAAGTCTCCGAGCGTCGGTGTCGACGATCGCGAGACGAACGCGCGCGCGACGCTATCGCTTTGTTGGGCGAAGGGGGCACCCCGGCGCGCGGGCACTGCAGTGCGCGCCCTCACCTGTTGGGCGGCTGACCAGTTAGCTCGATGCACCGCTCGTGCAGGTAGTCGCGCTGGAGTCCGGGACGGTCCGCTGCAGCGAATACCGCGCGGGCGACGTCCCGGCGTTCGCGGGTGATCGCCGCCTCGGCGAGCGACACGATCGGTACCCAATGGTCTGAGCCGAGCCGCGCGGCAACCTCGGCGAACCGGGTGACGCGCCCGGCGGCGATGTGCAGGTAGGCGACGTTCTGAAGCGCCTCCTGCGCCTGGTAGTGCAATCGGTTGGCGTTGAGCTCGTCGGCGAGTTCGAGCAGGAACCGCTCGGCGTGTTCGGCGAGCGGGCCGTGGACTTGCGCGAACGGCTTCGTCTCGTGTCGGTGCAGGAGCCCCCAGTCCTCCCATACGAGCAGCTCGCACAGGTCCTCGCACCACACCTCGCTGGCGATCCCGGCGACGTGGAACGGCAGCTTCGCGGAGGTCAACAGCGCCTCCCGCGCGATCTCGCCGATCTCGCCGTAGGAGTCATCGCACCGCTCCATCGCCCGGTAGCAGAACGAGACGAGGGCGCGGCGGGCCGCGAGCCGTGCCGCCGGCTCCTTCGTGGTCTTCGCGTCCAGACGTTCGCGCGCCGCCTCGAGCCGACGAGCGAGCCGGAAGGTTGCGCCCTTTGGCAGGTAGGCGTCGCCGAGCCCGTTCACCAGCCGCTCGTAGAACGGTTGCGGCGAGATCGGAAACAGCGGCCAGCGGCCGCGTAGCGCCCGCTCGTGCAGGCGCTCGCGGGGTGTGCAGCGCATCGCGTCGGTCAGATCGCGTGGATACAGGCCCTGCTTGAGCACCTTGGTCCGCGCCTTGGCGCGCAAGCGTCGAGGCCCGCGGCAGCGAGCCGACGGCGGAGGTCATCGAGATGCGACAGCTTCGCCTCCACCGTCGTGCTCAAGAACGCCCGTGCGCCGTCCGTTATCGCGTCGGCGAGCAAGTCCAGGTCACCGTCGTGATCGGCGACCGCGACCACGCAGAACCACAAATCCCAGTAGCTCCAGACCGTGTCGCCGTCGCGCTTCCACGGCTCGGGGCCGTAGATCGGCGTGCGCCCTGATCCGCTCACGACCGCCGCCACCCGTCTAGCACGGCCGTCACCTGCGAGCGAACCTCAGCTCGCGCCTGATCGCGCCCGACGCCCGACATCAGCAGCGCGTCATAGCGGGTGTCCTGGTGGCGCACGGAAGCTGCCACCGCCGGCTCGAGCGCCTCGGGATCGAGCGCGCGACCAGCCGCCGAGCGCCCCACCCGGCCCCGAGCCGCGCACGACGCATGATGAGCGATCGCCTGCGCTCGCGCCACCGGACAGCCGGGGAACAGACGCGCGCCTGCCACTCGAGCTGCGCGTCGCCTAGCAGCGAGATCCTTCAACCACGTCAGTCACGGTAGGCGCGGCCACGCGGCAGCACGCGGGTGACGTGGATGGATAGTGCGGGCTTGGGTGTCGAGCAGCACGAGCGCGCGCCAGTCACCGATCCGCATCGCCATTCGGGTGCGCCGGTGAGCTTGCGCAGCGCCCCGGCCCGTAGTGGGTCCTGCGCGAGCAAACGCAGCGAGTCCTCGACCCGCGTGCGGACCGGTGGGTCCAGGCGGCGCAGGTCGCGCTGAGCTGTGCGGGTGAGCTCGACGCGCCACGGCGCGCTGCTCACCCTTGCTCTCGCAGCGCCTCATCGAGCGGGACCGTGCGTCCGCCAGCGACGTCGGCCCTGCCCTCGGCCGCCGCCGCCTCGTCCTCCTCGCTCCAGGGCTCGTCATCGATGGGAGCGTCACGGAAGGCGGCGATCACCGGGTCTGAGCGCAGGTCGAGCAGCCGCAGCGTCTCGCTGGCCTCCTCCTCAGTCAGCGCTTCGATCCGCTCTCGCAGCTTCTCCTTCGCGGTCATGGGGCTCTAGACGGTACTGAGGTCCGGGGAGGTTTGGTACAGAAAACCGGTCTTGAGCACGGCTCGCGGCGAACAGCAAGCAGGCAAGGAAAGCCCTCCCACTCGTTAACAACAAGAGCTGAGCGGGGGTCTCCATAATTCACGC
>JADGPN010000038.1 GCA_017882465.1 Solirubrobacteraceae bacterium | reverse complement strand
GGAGGCCGAGATCGAGACCTTCGCACCCGAGCTGTCCGAGGCCGACCTCCTGGTCCGGATCAGCGAGCGGGTGCCGGCGGCGGCCGGTGGCGTCTCGCTGGCCGCCGCCGACGTGGTCGTCTCCGGCGGCCGCGGCGTCGGCTCGGCGGAGGGGTTCTCGGTGCTCGAGGAGCTGGCCGAGCTGCTCGGCGCGGCGGTCGGCTGCTCACGCGCGGTCACCAGCGCGGGCTGGCGCCCGCACACCGACCAGGTCGGCCAGACCGGCACCAAGATCGCGCCCGAGATCTACATCGCCTGCGGGATCAGCGGCGCCACGCAGCACATGGCCGGCTGCAAGGGAGCCAAGAAGCTGCTGGCCATCAATCCTGACGGCGAGGCCTCGATCTTCGCCAGCGCCGACTACGCGGTGATCGGCGACCTGCACCAGGTCGTGCCGGCGATCTCGGCCGAGCTGAGGAAGGCGAGGGGAACATAGTCTCGCCGGTCGCCGCCGTGGCGCTCGCGGCCGCGCTGGCCATCAGCGGCACGATCTTCGTCCGCCGCTCATGGTTCCTGGTCGGGCTCGTGCGCGCGGGAGCGCCGGTGGATCGCTCAGGCGAGGTGCCCGAGCGCGTGCAGGCGGAGGCGACGATCGTGCTCGGGCAGCGCAAGCTGCTGGAGCGAATCGGGCCGGGGCTGATCCACGCGTTCATCTTCTGGGGCTTCCTGGTGCTGGCGCCGACGATCCTGATCGCGTTCATCGGGGTGCTCGACAAGCACTCGACGCTGCCGTGGCTCGGGCACCAGGGATGGTTCGCGTTCCTGGTCGACGTGTTCGCCCTGCTCGTCCTGGTGGGCGTGCTGGCGGCGCTGTGGGTCCGCAAGGTGCAGCGGCCCCAGCGCTTCGAGGGCAGCCATCGCGGCGAGGCCGACCTGATCCTGGGCCTGATCGCGACGATCGTGATCTCGCTGCTGCTGTGGCACGCCACCCGCATCGCGCTGGGGCGCAGCGAATGGCCGGCGTCGTGGTCGCCGCTCTCCCACGCGCTCTCGCACGTGTTCTCGGGCGGTGGCGCCACGAAGGTGCTCGAGCGCGTGTTCGTGTGGGTGCACGTGCTGGCGATCCTCGCCTTCCTGGCCTACCTGCCCTACTCCAAGCACCTGCACATCGTGACCGCGGCGTTCAACGTCTGGTTCGGGCGCACCCGCGCCCGCGGCCGGCTCGAGCCGCTGCGCTTCGACGACGAGGGTGTCGACGAGGAGGACATGCGCTTCGGCGCCGGGACCTCCGCCGACCTGACCTGGAAGCAGGTGCTGGACACGTTCTCGTGCACGGAGTGCGGTCGCTGCCAGGACGCCTGTCCGGCGTTCGCCACCGGCAAGGCGCTGTCGCCGAAGCTGCTGATCATGGGGCTGCGCGACCAGGTGTTCGCCGACGGCGCGGCCCGGGCCGGCGCCGGCGGTGGCCCGGACGGCGGCCCGGGGGAGGGGAGCGGGTCGTTCGAGCCCGGGCCGCTGGTGCCCGGGGCGGTCACCGACGAGGTCGTGTGGGATTGCGTCACCTGCGGCGCGTGCGTCGAGGCCTGCCCGGTCTCGATCGAGCACATCGATCACATCGTCGATCTGCGGCGTCACCTGGTGATGGTCGAGTCGAGCTTCCCGGCCGAGGCGGAGCCGATGCTGCGCGACGTCGAGCGGGCCTCCAATCCGTGGGGCAATCCCCAGTCCGAGCGCGCCGATTGGGCGGCGCAGCTCGGCGTCCGCGTGCTGGAGCCGGGGGACCCGGCGCCCGAGGTGCTCTACTGGGTGGGGTGCGCGTCCTCGTTCGACGAGCGCGCGCGGACCACGGCGGAGTCGACGGCGAAGCTGCTGCAGGCCGCCGGCGTCGACTTCGCGATCCTGGGGGCGCGAGAGAGTTGCACCGGCGACCCGGCGCGGCGCATGGGCAACGAGTACGTGTTCCAGGCCTTCGCCGAGCACAACGTGGAGACGCTCAACGACGCGGGCGTGACCAAGATCGTCGCCAACTGCCCCCACTGCTTCAACACGCTGGCCAACGAGTACCCGGACTTCGGGGGCCGCTACGAGGTCGTGCACCACTCTGAGCTGCTCGCCCAGCTCGTCAGCGAGGGCCGGCTGAAGCCGGGTCCGGCCGGCGAGCAGGCGATCACCTACCACGACTCGTGCTACCTCGCCCGTCACAACGACGTCCGCGCCTCGCCGCGCGAGCTGGTGGCGGCGGTCGGCACGCCGGTGGAGATGGAGCGCAGCGGCAAGCGGACGTTCTGCTGCGGCGCCGGGGGCGCGCACATGTGGATGGAGGAGCGGGGCAGCGCGATCAACGAGAACCGCGTCCGCGAGGCCGCGGCGACCGGCGCCGGCACGCTGGCCGTCGCGTGCCCGTTCTGCACCGTGATGCTGGATGACGGCGTGCAGAGCACCGGGGACGAATTGCGGGTCGTGGATGTCGCCACCCTGCTCGTCGAGCACGTGGAAGGCCGTCCGCAGTAGGGTGCCGGTGCAGTTGTGAACGGCGTAACACCCCTGCGGCCCGCACGCAGAAGTCGGACTTCCTGTTGCCGAACGGAGCGGTCCTCGACGTGTGCGCCGGCCAGCCGTGCCACACGGCGGCCTACGTGCGCTAGCGGCTACGAGGTGGTCTCGGCGAGGAGGCGCTCGAGCTGCGCCGTCAGGCCGGCGTCGCCGACCTCGCGGATCTCGAGCGGCAGCCCGATCCGGGCCGCCGCTCGCTCCGCGGCCGCGCGGGTTGTGGGCGTCGGCCGCTGCGTGAGCCAGACCACCCGCCGGTAACCCCCGAAGTAGTCATCCCGGAGCTCGGGGTAGCGGTCGAGGCCGAGCTCGCGCACGACCGTGCGCTCGAACGTGCGGGCCAGGAAGTCGGTCAGGAAGTACGTGCCAGGCTCCTCGGCGAGTGACTCGCGCACCTCCTGGCGGCCGAGCATCTCGTAGCAGCTCTCGGCCGCGATCCGCGGGATCCCGGCCCCCGCCAGCGCCCGGTCGAGCGCGCCGTAGGTGCCGCAGTCGCCATAGGCGACGGCCACGCGGTCATAGCCGGGGCGCAACCGCTCGATCTCGGCCGCGACCGCCGGGGCGATCCGCTCGGGCCGGTTGTGCAGCAGCGCCGGGACGGGATGCACGTCGACAGCCCAGCCGCGCCGGCGGGCGATCCGCCGCACGTCGGCCGCGAGCGCCCCGCAGGCAACGACGGCAACTCTCTGCTTGGCCGCGCTCACGCCGGAAACGCGAGTTGGTCGATGAACAGATCGTTGAAGTCGGCGCGCCCGGACAGCTCGACGTACTCGACCTCGCGCACGATCGAATGCGCCTCGGCCCGCTCGCGCAACGACAGCGCGGCGATCTTCGCTCCCTCGCCGGCGACGTTGCCGGCCGAGACGATCCGGGGCAGCGCCAGCTTAGGCACCAGACCGATCCGCACGGCGCTCAGGGGGGTCAGGTACGCGCCGAAGCTCCCGGCCAGGAGCACCTGCGTGATCTCGTCCGCCTGCACTCCGAGGTCGCGCAGCAGGATCTGCCAGCCGGTGGCGATCGACGCCTTGGCAAACTGGAGCTCGCGCACGTCGCGCTGAGACAGGTAGACCGACGCCTCGGGATCCCCGCCGCCGCGCCACTGCAGCACGAACACGCGCTCCTGGCCCACCTTGGTCAGCCGCGGCGCGAGGCCCGGGTGGGTCTCGGCCGCCACCTCGTCGGCGATGAAGCGCCCGGAGTTGTCGAGCAGCCCGCTGCGGACCAGCTCGGCCACGGCATCGACGAGCCCCGAGCCGCACATGCCCACCGCCTCGACGTCGCCGATCACCTCGAGGCTGACATCGTCACCATCGATCTTCACTCCCTCGATCGCGCCCTCGGCGGCGCGCATGCCGCAGCGGATCTGGGCCGCCTCGAACGCCGGGCCGGCCGGCGCCGCGCAGGCCAGCACCCGCTCGCCGGAGCCGAGCGCGATCTCGCTGTTGGTGCCCACGTCGATGAACAGGCGCAGCCGCCGGTCACGGGTGAGGCCGGTGGCCAGCATCCCGGCGACGATGTCGCCGCCGACGTAGGCGCCGAGCGAGGGGAACACGAAGGCCGGCGCCCGGGGATGCACGGCGACGCCGAAGTCCGCTGCGCGGGCGGGCGGGAAGGCGTGCGTGGCCACCACGAACGGGGCCATCGAGAGCGGCTCGGGATCGATCCCGAGCGCGATCTGCATCATGGTCACGTTCCCGCACGTGACGATCTCGTACACCTCGTGCGGCGCCACCCCCGCCTCCTGGCAGACCTCCGCGGTCAGCTCCGCGAACGTCTCGTGCGCCCGCTCGATCAGCGCCGCGAGCGCGCGCTCGTCCATCATCGTGGCCGAGATGCGGGTGATCACATCGGCGCCGTAGGGCTGCTGGCGGTTGAGCATCGAGCGGATCGCCACCGGCTGGCCGCTGTCGAGGTCGAGCAGGGTGGCGACCACCGTCGTGGTCCCGAGGTCGAACGCGATCGCGAACCGGCGCGCGGTCGTGTCCCCGGGCTCGACGTCGATCAGCTCCTCGTCGCAGATCACGGCCGTGACGTCGAAGTTCGCCGCCCGCAGGGTCCCGCCCAGGGTCCGCAGCAGCTCGACCGACGCGTGCGGCTCGAGGTCCTCGATTCCGTCGAGCACCCGCTGCAGATCCGAGCGCTGGTCCTCCAGCGAGGGCTCCTCGAGCACCAGGTGGCGCTTCTGCACCGACGGGCGCAGGATCACGTGGCGCCCGACGCCGACCAGCGCGGCCTTGGGCCGGGTCTGCAGTGGCGGCACCTCGATCACCAGGTCCCCGCGCGCGTGAGCGCGGCAGGCGAGCCGCCACCCGTCGCCCAGCTCCGCGGTTGAGAACGCGCGCGGGTCCAGGGGACCGACCTGTACCTCGCCGGAGACAATCCGGACCTTGCACTTCTTGCACGTGCCATGGCCGCCGCAGGTCGAGTCGATCGCGATCCCGTTCCAGCTCGCCGCGTCGAACACGGGGGTCCCGCTGGGAACGCGGACCTCGGCCCCCTCGGGCAGGAACCGCATCCGGACGCGCGTGGCGCCGTCGGCGGGCTGGGCATCCTCCTCCCGCGCGGCGGCGCGGGCGGCTCGTGGCGAGGGAGTGCTCACGACGCGGCCGCCGCCTCTTTCTCCGCGGCCTGGCGGGCGCGGTGCGCCGCGATCCAGCTCGCGCCCCAGGCGTCGTGCCCGAGCAGCAGGTCGGATGCGCGGACGCTCTCGACGCAGACGGATGCGGTGCTCATGATCGCGCTCGTGAGCCCGGCGGCCATCGCCATCGGCAGGAAGGCGGCGTTGAGGACGTGCCGCTGGGGGAGCCCGAAGGAGACGTTGGAGGCACCGAGGCACATGTTGACGCCGAGCTCGTCGCGGATCAGGCTGATCGTGGCCAGGGTGGTGGTCACCGCCTCGGTGTCGGCGCCGACGGTCATGGCCAGGGGGTCGATGATGACGTCGTCGGCCGCGATGCCGTGATCGCCGGCCGAGGAGACGATCTTGCGCGCGTTGATCAGCCGCTCCTCCGGCGTCTGCGGGATTCCCGTCTCGTCGTTGGCCAGCCCGATCACGGCGGCGCCGTGGCGAGCGACCAGGGGTAGGATCTCCTCGAGGCGTTCGTCCTCGGCGGTCACCGAGTTCACCAGCGCGCGGCCCTCATAGACGGACAAGCCCGCCTCGAGCGCCTCGATCACCGAGGAGTCGATGCAGATCGGGAGATCGACGGCGTCCTGGGCGGCGCGGATCATGCTCATCAGCAGCTCGGGCTCGTCGACCAGCGGGATCCCGGCGTTGATGTCGAGCACGTCGGCGCCGGCCTGCGCCTGGGCGATCGCGTCCGCCGTCACGGTGCTGAGATCACCGCCGCGCAGCTGCTCGGCGAACAGCTTGCGGCCGGTTGGGTTGATCCGCTCCCCGATGATGCAGAACGGCTGCTCGGAGCCAACCGTGACGGTCTTAGAACGCGACCGAAGCACTGTATCCATTGAGTTCCCTTTCAACTCGGGGCGGAATGCCCAGGCGTGTACACAGCTTTGCGATGCCGGCGTCCTTGCGGAACGAGATGAAATGAAGGCCGCCCACGCCGGGCTGCTCGAGCGCGTGCGAGGCCAGCTCGCAGGCGAGCTCGAAGCACTCCGTCTGGGCGTCCGCCGCCTGCTCGATCCGGGCCACGGTCGCCGGCGGGACGTCGATCCCGGGAACCCTGGTGGCGACGAATCGCATCCCCCCGACGGTGCGCAGGATGCAGATCGAGGGGATGATCGCCAGCCGCTCGCTCAGCCCACTGGCGCGGGCCTCGCGCATGAAGCGCTCGAGCAGCTCCGGGCGATAGCAGATCTGCAGCTGCAGGAAGCGGGCGCCGGCGAGCGCCTTCTTCGTCGCCCGCCGCACCCGGGACTCGTACGGAGGGGCACCCGGATTCTCGACCGCGCCGATCAGGAAACGGGGGGCAGGCTTGATCGGACGCCCGGACAGATAGTGCCCGTGCGACAGCGTCCTCGTCACCGAGATCAGCTGCGGGCCATCGAGGTCGAACACGCGCCGGCTCTCGGGCTCATCTCCCGCGGTGACGTCGTCGCCGGTCAGGCAGCAGATGTTCTCCACGCCGTGCATCCCCGCCCCGACCAGGTCGGCCTCCAGCGCCAGCCGGTTGCGATCGCGGCAGGCGAGCTGCATCACCGGCTCCACGCCCGCCTGGAGCATCGCGATCGAGACGGCCAGCGGGGAGGCGTGCGCGTGCGCGGAGGGGTTGTCGGTCGCGTTGAACGCGTCGACGAACGCCTTCATGGGCGCCAGCTGGCGAATGATCTCGGAATGTCCGCCGCCGTCGATTACCGGCAACTCGGCGGTGACGACGAACTGGCCCGCTGAGAGCTTGCGCTCAAGGTTCGACATCCCCCCACCCCGCTGGCGTCTGGCGGTCCCGTCCGGTGGCCAGGTTGAGCCACGCCGAGGTGCCGGTGAGCGTGTTGTCGACGGGCGGGCGCAGATCGTCGATGTGCCCCCGCCACAGCGGGAGTCGCTCGGAGCGCTCGAAGGCCTTCAGCCACACGCAGCGCAGCTCCGGCTTGACCTCGCAGTGGCCGTCGGGGCGCACGCCGCCGCACGGCCCGTTGCGGAGCGTCTTGGGGCAGGTCATCGGGCAGGTCAGGCCGGTCGAATGCAGCACGCACTGCCCACACGCCTTGCAGCCCCAGATCGGGGCCTTGACCGCGTGCTCGGCGCGGGCCAGAACCGCGGCCGCCTTCATGCCGCCACTTGCTGGCGCTTGCGTTCGATCAGTTCCTTGGCCTTCTTGACCGCTGAGGACGCGTCGGCGGAGTAGCCGTCGGCGCCCACCGCGTCCGCGTACTCCTGGGTCACGGGCGCGCCACCGACCATGACGATCACCCGGTCGCGGATGCCGGCCTTCTCGAGCGCGTTGATGTTGGCCTTGAACATCGGCATCGTCGTGGTCAGGAAGGCCGAGAATCCGACCACGTCGGGGTTGCGCTCCTCGATCTGCTGGACGAACTTCTCGGGCGGCACGTTGACGCCGAGGTCGATCACGGTGAAGCCGGCTCCCTCGAGCATGATGTTGCAGAGGTTCTTGCCGATGTCGTGGACGTCGCCCTTGACCGTCCCCATCAGGAACGTTCCGACCTGCTGCGTGTCGCCCTCGGCGAGCAGCGGCCGGAGGATGTCCAGCGCCCCCTGCATCGCGCGGGCCGCGATCAGCATCTCGGGCACGAAGTAGTCGCCGCGCTCGAACCGCGCGCCCACCTCCTCGAGCGACGGGATCAGCGCGTCGTACAGCATCTTCTCGGGCTCGAGGTCCTGCTCGAGTCCCTCGTTGACCCCGTCCTTGACCGCCGGGGCGTTGCCCACGAGCGTCTCGTCGTAGAGCAGTTGCAGGATCTCCTCGTTGGTCATGCGGCGTGCTCTCCTGGTTCGGCGTGGCCGAGGCGGCGGCTGAGTGCCTGCGCCTCATCGATCAACTTCGGGGCAAGCTCGAGGATCCGCTTCGGCGTCAGCCGCAGCGTCGGGCCGGTGATGCTGAGCGCGGCGACCACGTCGCCGCGGGCGCCGCGCACCGGCGCGGCGATCGCCGTCAGCCCGGGCTCGAGCTCATCGACCGCCGTCGCGTACTCGCGTCGGCGCACCAGCTCGAGCTGTTCGCGCAGCTGCTCGGGGTCCGTGACGGTGGCCGGCGCGTGGCTCCTCAACGGCGCGGCGGCCACCGCCGCGCGCCCGAAGGCCAGGAAGATCTTGCCCACGGCCGTACAGTGGTAGTCGACCGTCCGGCCCAGCCACTGGCCGGTGCCGAGGAAATGGCGGCTGTCGACCTGGGCGACGTGCTCGACCCCGTGCCGGGCGGGGACGGCGAGGTTGATCGTCTCGCCGCTGAGCTCGCCGAGCGCGTCCAGCGACGGCCGTGCGAGCTCAACCACGTTTCGCTCCAGCATGCCGCGCTCGGCCACGCGCAGGATCGCGGGACCGGGGCGCAGGCGCCCGCGTTCGCCGTCCTGCTCGATCAGGCCCCGGCGCTCGAGTGCGCTCAGCAGCCGCGATGCGGTGCTCTTGGGGATCCCGCTGGCGGAGGCCAGCTCGGCCAGCGCTACGGGCTGTTCTGACTCGAGCACGCGCACCAGCAGGTCGGCCCCGCGGTCCACGGCGGTAGTGCCATGAGCGGGGACTTGGAACTCTTGTTCCACGAAGGATATATTACGGCTTGCGGGGCTCCGGTCAAGCTGTTCGCTGCCGGGTGTCGCGGTCGGATCCGCAATCGAGGAGGCCAGCTTGTTCGTCAACGCCATGCCCCGCTACGAGATCCTCAGCGAGGGCGCAATGGAGGTGCTCGACCAGGGCTGGCGGCGTATCGTCAGCGAGCTGGGGATCGAGTTCCTGCTCCCGGAGTCGGTCGATATCCTGCGCGCGGCCGGGCAGACGGTGGAGGACGAGAACCGCGTCCGCTTCGATCCCGAGTTCATCCTCGAGCAGATGGCCAAGGCGCCGGCGGAGTTCGAGCTCCAGGCTCGCAATCCCGCCCAGAGCGCGCACATCGGTGGGGACAACATGGTCTTCGCGCCCGTCTACGGGTGCCCGTTCATCCGCGAGGGCGACGTCCGCCGTGACGCCAAGATGGCCGACTTCGAGAATCTGGTCCGCCTCGCCCAGGCCTTCCCCGAGCTCGACTCGCCCGGCGGCACGATCTGCGAGCCCGAGGACCGGCCGCTCGACTCCCGCCACCTCGACATGGTCTACGCGCTCCAGACCCTGTCCGACAAGCCGTACATGGGCTCGGTCACCTCGGCCCCGAACGCCGCCGACACGATCCGCATGGGCGAGATCCTGTTCGGCGGCCGCGAGGCGATCGAGCGGGCGCCGGTCTCGATCTCGCTGATCAACATCAACTCGCCGCTGCGCTACGACGACCGCATGCTCGGCGCCATGCACGAGTACGTCAAGGCCAACCAGGCGGTCGTGATCACGCCCTTCCTGCTCATGGGCGCCATGTCCCCGGTCTCACTGCCGGCCACGCTCGTGCAGCAGATGGCCGAGGCGTTCGCCGGGATCGCCCTCGCGCAGCTGATCCGGCCCGGCGCCCCGGTGGTGTTCGGGTCCTTCCTGTCCAACACCGACATGCAGTCCGGCTCGCCCTCGTTCGGCACGCCGGAGTCCGGGATCGGCGTGCTGTGCACGGGCCAGATCGCGCGTCGCTACGGACTGCCCTGGCGCGGCGGCGGCGCCCTGAACGCATCGCAGACGGTCGATGCCCAGGCGGCCTACGAGTCGCTCATGACCCTGCTGCCGACGTTCCTGGCCGGCGCCAACTTCGTCATGCACTCGGCGGGCTGGCTCGAGGGCGGCCTCGTCTCCTGCTACGAGAAGTTCATCGTCGACGTCGAGCTGCTGCGCGAGCTGCGGCACGAGTTCACGCCGCTGGAGATCGACGAGGCCTCGCTCGCCTTCGACGCCCACGTCGAGGTCGGCGCCGGCGGCCACTTCCTTGGCGCGGTGCACACGCTCGAGCGCTTCCGCGAGTGCTTCTACCGTCCGCTGCTGTCCTCGACCGAGAACTTCGACCGCTGGACGAAGAAGGGTTCGCGTGACACAACCGCGCGCGCCGGCGAGCTGTGGCGGGAGACGCTCGAGAGCCACGAGCAGCCGCCGCTGGACGACGCGGTGCGGGCCGAGCTCCAGGAGTACGTGGTGCGGAGAAGGGCGGAGCTGGGGGACTAGTCGCTGGGGCTCGGGGGCGCGCGGCGCTGCGGGGCGATGTTCGGCCGTGTGCGGCACGAGCGGTGCGCGGTCCGCATGCCGACTGAGGTCGCGTTCTTTATGAACAACGTGACTAAGAGTCCGCGGAAGCTGTGCTGAGAGTGTCTAATACGACTGCGGGGATTCTGGTTTTCGATGGGAGGTACGGGTTGCTCCCGTCGGCTTGAAGTTTGATGAGAGCGTCAACGCTGGAGGCGAGCATCGGTCGGGCGAAGTAAAAGCCCTGGCAGCTGTCAGAGCCGAGCTTGGTCACCTGATCGCGTTGTTTGGTTGTCTCCACGCCTTCAGAGACGACAGTCATCCCGAGGCTGTGCGCCAATCCGATGATCGCGGTCACGATCGCCTGGGTGCCCGGATTGTTGAGTTTGGCGATGAACTTCTGGTCGATTTTGATGATGTCGATCGGCAGTGTGTTGAGATAGCCCAGCGAGGAGTAGCCGGTCCCGAAGTCATCCAGAGCGAGCTTGACACCGAGCTCCTTGAGTTCGTCGAGCACAACGAAGGCACGCTCCTGGTCGCGGACAAACAGCCTCTCAGTCACCTCAAGCGTCAGTAGCCCGGGATCGGCCGACGTGCTGTCGAGCACCTTCGCCACGCTCGCCGCGAAGCCGGCGGACATGAACTGGTGCGCGGACACGTTGACTGACATCCCGATCTCCGCAGGCCGCTGGCGCTGCCACTGGTTGCGATCTGACCAGGCCTGCTGGAGCACCCATTGACCCAGCTCGATGATCTGGCCGGACTGCTCGGCGAACGGGATGAACACCCTCGGAGACACCGCCCCACGACTCGGATGCGTCCACCGCAGCAGCGCTTCGACCCCGGTCAGGCGACCATCGCGAGCCTCGACGATCGGCTGGTAGTCGAGATGCAGCTCGCCACGTCCGAGTGCCCCAGGCAGACTTCGGGCCAGACCGGCCTGATGCCCGGCGAGGTACAGCTCGCGCAGGTCACGGACTTCATAACCCATGGCTCGATCTCGTTTTGACCGATACATCGCCAGATCCGCGTCGCGCAGAAGCTCCTCGGGCGCCTCGATGCTCTGGCCGGTAAACGCGATCCCAATGCTGGCGGTCACCTTCAACTCCATCCCGGAAAGAACAAACGGCCGGGAAAGTTCCGCATTGAGACGAACCGCGATCGGATCAGCTTCGGACGGATCGGCGAGCTCCTCACACAGGACCACGAACTCATCGCCAGATAGACGAGCCAGGCTGTCGCCGGGTCGTAGCACCCTGGTCAGACGCTTGGCCACCGCTACCAGCAAGTCATCGCCGACCTGGTGCCCGTAGGTGTCGTTGACCTCCTTGAACCGGTCCAGATCAACGAAGAACACCGCCGATGTCTTGCCCGACCGCCTGCTCGCTCGAAACGCATGCTCTAGCAGCTGCAATATCAGCACCCGGTTGGGAAGACCGGTCAGCGCGTCGTGCAGCGCCGCTTCTCGCGACTGATCAGAGGAATCCTGAAGATCAGAGCGCGCCTGCGCATTGATCAAGTACGCCGCCGCGACATCAGCCAGCGTCTGCGCTGCGGCCATCGACTCCAGCGAGAGCGGCCCGACCTCATCCCGATACAGATCAAGTGCACCCAACTGCAGGTCTCGGTGGCGCAGCGGAAACGTGAACACCGCCGACAGCCCGGACTCAAGCGCCCGCGGCGAAAATCTGGGAAACCGGCTCTCGCTGCGCAGATCCGGCACCGAAATCGCCTCTCCGGTGCCGTAGGCGGCCAAGCACGGTCCCTCACCCAGCTCCGTCTGCAGCTTCTCAAAACGCAACGCCGATGGGTCAGACGCCGCGAGATATCGTGGGTCATGGCCCGGGGCGATCAGCGTCACCCCCGCGGCGGTGATCGGCAGAACGTCCACGATCCGCTTGACCAGATGATCCAAGATCCCCTGGATCGGGAAGTCGGTCACCATCGTCCGAGCGAACTCGCTCAGCACGTCTGACAAATCCTCCCTAGCCACGACGACGCTTTCCGGTGCGCCGCGGAGCAACGATCAGCGGAGCTCGCGCGAGCGGGATCGCTCGGATCGAAAGTGCCGCGATCAGAGACTGTGCGCGCCTTGGCATTAGAGACGCAAAACCGCTCATGTTGTTCGAGTAGCCACGGGGATCGATTCTGCCTCGCTGAACTGACCATCGCCGATTTGAATCGGTGGTCAGCTCGGTGCTAGGACAGATATCGGCAAGAACTGTCACCGAGTTGAGCCCAGGGCGAAGCAGCCAAGCCAAGCTGAAGTCCCGAGAAGTCTGCGGCCGTTCTTGGTTGCGACCAGGAACAGGGCCCGAAACGTGGTGCGGTGCCCAACGCTGCCGGCGACGACGTAATCGTCCACCCCAGGAGTAGGATTGCGCTTGGCCGTAACGGATGATCGTCTACAACTTGTTCCCTCTCCTGGCTGGGCCCCTCCCCGGGTGGGTGCCGCACATCGAGCGGGCCGCTGCGATGGGTTTTGATTGGCTGTTCGTCAACCCGGTGCAGCGGCCAGGGGCATCGGGGAGCATCTATTCGATCGCCGACTACTTCGAGCTCAACTCGGCGCTGATCGAGCCAACAGATCGTCGGTCCGGGGAGGACCAGCTGAGATGGGTCCTTGGCGTGGCTCGGGATCGCGGGCTGCGGCCCATGGCCGATCTGGTGATCGATCACTGTGCGGCCGACTCCGAGTTGGTGGCCGACCATCGCGACTGGATTGTGTTCGATTCCGCCGGCGCGGTCATACATCCGTCTTGTGAGCAGGACGGCAACACGGTGGAGTGGGTCGATTTGGCTAAGTTCGACCATCACGGTACAGCCGACCCTGAAGGCCTCTACCAGTACTGCCTCAAGGTTGTCCGCCACCTCCTCGGTCTTGGATTCGAAGGCTTCCGGTGCGACGCCGCCTATGGGGTGCCAGCGGAGCTGTGGCGGCGGCTGATCGCCGATACTAAGAAGGATCGACCCCGCACGGTGTTCGTGGCCGAGACGCTCGGCTGTTCGCCGTGGGAGACGATCGCGACGGCGGGCGCCGGCTTCGATTTCGTGTGTAACAGCGCGAAATGGTGGGACTTCCGCAGCCACTGGCTTCTGGAGCAGCACAAGTTGATCGGTGAGCTGGTGGCCTCGATCGCGTTTCCCGAGAGCCACGACACGCCGCGCCTGGCCGACGAGATGAACGGGAACCCCAACGCATCGAAGCTGTGGTACTTGTTCACCGCCTCGTTCTCAGCTGGGTGTCTGATGCCGGTCGGCTTCGAATTCGGGTTCCGGCGCTCGTTGGATGTCGTCAGCACCCGCCCGGAGTACTGGGAGACAACCTCGGTCGACCTTCGCGAGTTCATCGCTGCGGTCAACCGGCTAAAGGCAGACCAGCCGATCTTCTCCCGGGAGTCTTCGATGCTGCTGTTGCCCTCCTCCAACCCAGCAGTTCTGATCATGTGGCAGGGCTCGGCGACACTTGGCCAAGAGGCCCTCTTGTTCTTCAACACCGACTTCTGGCACGACCAGTACGTCGAGGTCAGCGACCTGCGGGCATTCGTGCAGTCCGGCCAGCCGTTGGTGGACGTGTCGCCCGAGTTCCGGATGGACTATGTGGCAGTCGCTCCTTTCTCCTACCAGTTGCGACCTGGTCAGGGCGTGGTGCTGGTGACACCCTCCCCGCGTGGCTCGCCGTGATCCGGTTGGTCTGAAGCACTGCCCCAGGACGACAGCGTGAGACCTTTTGGGCCCGCTGCAGCTGCCCATCGAAGCGGCTCCCGCGCCGGTGATCTTGTCGAAGCTTGCGCCGGGCAGTGGTTTCGGCGGACGCGAATCGGTCACTGGGTTCGCGTGCTAGAGCGCGAGGGCTGCGGCGAGGTCGCGAGAGTCTGCGTGGGGCTGTTGACCGTGATCCTCTTGAGCAGCCGCTCGACGGCGTCGATCTCGAGCGGACGCGCGAGGAGGAATCCTTGTCCGATGTCGCAGTCCTCGCCTTGCAGGGTTCGGAGCTGTGATCGTTGTTCGATTCCTTCGCCTACGGTCTCGAGGTTGAGCGCCTTGCCGAGCAGGACGAGGGTGTGGATCAGCACAGTGGATTGTGGGGACGATCCGATGCCTGAGATGAATGAGCGGTCGATCTTGAGCGCGTCGACGGGGAATTGGCGTAGGTGGCCGAGTGAGCTGTAGCCGGTGCCGAAGTCGTCGATCGCGACGCGCACGCCGAGGTGCTTGAGCAGGCCGAGTCGGCGCGCGGTGTCTTCGGGGTTGCGCATTAGGGCGGTCTCGGTGATCTCGAGCGTGAGGGTTTGAGGGTCAAGGCCGCTTGCTGCTAGCGCGTCGGCGACGTCGTCGAGCAGCCCGTCTTGGTCTAGCTGGCGGGCGGAGACGTTGACCGCGATCCCGATCTTGTGCAGCTGTTTGTGCCAGTCGGCCGCTTGCTGGCAGGCTCGTTGGAGCACCCAGCGGCCGATCGGCACGATCATTCCGGTGTCTTCGGCGATCGCAATGAACCGGTCGGGCGCGAGGACTCCGCGGGAGGGGTGGCGCCAGCGCAGCAGCGCCTCGACCCCGCTCACGGTTTCGGTGCGCAGATCGAACGTGGGTTGGTAGAGGAGGAACAGCTGGTCGGCCTCGAGGGCTTCGCGGAGGTCCAGCTCGAGCAGGAGACGATCCTGTGCGACGGTTTGCATACTGGACTCGAACAGCACGTGGCGGTTCTTGCCGGTGTCCTTGGCCTGGTAGAGAGCGAGGTCGGCGCCCTGCAGCAGCTGGTCGATGGTCTCGTCCTGGCCGAGCGCGATACCGATGCTGGCGCTGATCGAGACCGGCCGGTCAGGTTGCTGGTCGAGCTCGATCGGCTGGCGTACTACTTCCAAGACACGCTCGGCCGCGATCTCGGGTGCGGCGTCGAGGGTAAGCGAGTCGAGCAATAGGACGAACTCATCGCCGCCGAGCCGTCCAACGGTGTCGACTTCGCGAACGACGCTTGACAGCCGCGCAGCGATGGTCTGCAGCAGCGCGTCGCCGGCGGCGTGGCCGAACGTGTCGTTGACGTACTTAAAGCCATCGACATCGACGATCAACACCGCCACCGGCGCGTGCTGACGCCGCCCCCGGGCGAGCATCTGCTCGCCGCGGTCGAGCACGAGTCTGCGGTTAGGCAGCCCCGTCAGCCCGTCATGAAACGCCTGGTGTCTGATCATCTCCTGCGCGTTTCGGCTCTGAATCGCCTCGGCCAGGACATTCGCGGCCGCACGCAGGAACGGGACGCAATCCGGTGGCACCGCGTTGGGTTGCAGGTAGTGAACTTCGAGCACTCCGAACGGTGAGTCCGGGCTGCCGACGAGCACACCGACGCTGCTGCGCACCCCGCGAGACAGACGTTTGCCTGAACGCCCAAAGCGCCGCTCCTGCTCCCAATCTTCGACCACAACCGGCCCGCCCGACCGCACCGCGTAGGCAGACAGCGAGCGCTCCTCTCCCGCGATCGGCTCACCCTTGCGCTCATCGAGCCACCCAACCTCCGCCCTGACGACCGCACCGGGAGCGTCCGGTAGCCACTCAACCAGCCAAGCGCAGTCAGACGACAGAACCCGCCACGCCGCGCCGACCGCCTGGTCAAAGAGCTCCTCCAGCGCCTCTCCCTTGAGCGCGCGCCGGCCGAGGTCAGCGATCTCCTGCTGCCCCGCCGCATGGCGGCGAATGGTCTCCTCGAGCTCCGCGTCGGCCGTGACGTCGCGCGCGATTCCCCACGTGCCGATGACGTTCCCATGCCCGTCGTGCAACGGCAGCTTAGTCGTTGACACCCACACGTCGGCACGATCAGCGAACGTCTCTCGCTCGACCTTCGCGACGATCGGCTCACCGGTGTCGATCACCCGCCGCTCGTCGTCAAATGCCGCGGCCGCGCGCGCCCCGCTGAAGATGTCGAAATCCGTCTTGCCGAGCACCTCATCAAGCGATCGCCCCTGCCCCTCCGACAGCAGCCAACCCGCGCTCACCAGCAAGAATCGACTCTCCCGATCCTTGAAGAAGACCCTCTCCTCGCGATTGGCGAGCAGATTGCGCATGCACACGCGCTCCATCTCATCACGCGAGGAGAGGCTCGCAGGCAAATCGGATCGCAGATCGTCCACCAGATCTGCTTCGGTACCTTCTCGCCGCCGGACGACCGTAGAACGCCACACACGACGCCGGCTGGCACCCCAGGCCAGCGCAGACCAACCCCAAGGCATGAAGCGCTCCGGTCACTGCCCACCGGACCAGCAAGAGCCACGCTCGGCCGAGACCCTGCGCTCTCCCTCGGGTCAAGGCACAAGCCAGGACCCCTGTCGAGCTGGCTAGGGGATCTGCACAGGAGCACTCGTCGACGAAATCGCCGACGCGCCATGGCTGTTCTTGGCCTCGCCGAGCAGGAGAGGCCGCCGCCCACCGACGATCGCTTGACGGACATGACTCAGCGGCGCCCCTTCCGGCGAGCCCTGGTGGTGTAGAGGTCAGTGTCCGCCCGGTGTATGAGCTGTTCGACGGAGTCTTCCGGCAGCAGCGCGGCGAGGCCGACGCTGAACGATGAGCCCGGGTGGGCCTGCTCGATCGCGGACGCAACCTCGCTGAATCGACGTCTCGCGTCTTCGGGGATGGTGTCGCTGAGCGCGCAGACGAACTCGTCGCCCCCCAATCGGACGATTGGGTCATAGGAGCGCAAGTGCAGCGCGATCGCACCGACTATGTCTCGTAGAAGAGCGTCGCCTGCTGCGTGCCCGTTGGTGTCGTTGACTCGTTTGAGGCTGTCGGCGTCGATGTAGGCGAAGACGAGGCGTCCGTTTCCATGTCGGGCGCGGTTGATCTCGCGTTCGAGCGTGACCATTCCAAGCTCGCGGCCCAGGGCGCCGGTGAGTGCATCGACCTGCGACTGTCGAAGGTCCGCTCTCGCCTGGTGGCGGTCGTTCGCGGCGGCGGTGCGATCTGCCGCGGCGTCGTGTCGGTCGACTGCGCCGCGCTCACGGTCGTCGGCGGCTTGGTCTCGATCGAAGGAGCGTTGCTCGGCCTCCACTCGGGAGAGGTGGCGATCAGACTCGGTCTGATCACTGTCGGCTGCTGCGTGATCGCGACCCGCGGCGGCCTTGTCTCGGTCAGCGGATCGTAGCTGGGCATCCGCTTCGGACTGATCGCGATCCGCGGCCAGGTGGTCGCGATCGGCGACCGCGAACTCACGGTTGGCCTCGGAGCCGCGATCCGTGGTCATCTCGTCGCGGTTGGCGGCGGCATGATCCCGCGCGGCCGCAGCGTCGTCTCGGTCCGACGCCCGGACCTGCGCCTGGACTTCGGCGAGGTCGCGGTTGGCGGCGTCATGATCGCGCGAGGAGGCCGCAAGCGCGCGGTCAGCCTCGGCTTGCTGTCGGCCAGCGGATCGCAGATCGTCATTGGCTTGGGCCCGATTGCGGTCGCTTGCAGCCTGGTCGCGCTGGGTGGCAGCGTGGTCGCGGTCGGCAGCGACGCGGTCGCGGCCGATGGCAGCGCCCGGCTGAGGTGCCGTCAGGGGGCCGGTGCGCCGCTCGGCGTCAAGGACGGCGAGCAACGCCTCGAGCACTGCCGGGTCGAAATGGGTTCCCGAACCCTCGCGCATCATCTCGAGGGCCTGGTGTTGGGTGAACGCGGGCCGGTACACACGGTCGTCAGTGAGGGCGTCATAAACGTCAGCGACCGCGGCGATCCTTCCCGAAATCGGGATCGCCTCACCGATGAGTCCGTTCGGGTAGCCGTTTCCGTCGATGTGTTCGTGGTGGGTGAGCGCGACTTCGGCGGCTCGATCGATCAGGGCGATCCCGGATCCGCTGAGCATGCGGTGACCCACCGCGGCGTGCGTCTCCATCACGGCGCGCTCTTCCTCGGTCAACAATCCGCGCTTGAGCAGGATCGAATCCGGGATCGCGATCTTGCCGACGTCGTGCATCGTGGCCGCGACCTCCAGTTCAGCGGCGCCGTCCGAGTCCCAGCCCATGGCCAGGGCGATTCGACCGCACAGTCCCGACATCCGAACGATGTGCTGGCCGGTCGCGTCATCACGAAACTCCGCCGCCAGAAGAAGCCGCTTGATCACCTGATCCTGTGCCCGGACGATCGACCGGGCGTCAGTGACGTTGCGCGCGATCGATGATGCCCCGATGAGCCTCCCGGAAAGATCGTGAATCGCGGACACGCTGACCGAGATGTCGAGCTTCCTGCCGTCCTTGTGCACCCGAACCGTTTCGAAGTGATCAACCCTTTCGCCGGCCAGGACCCGGCGGAAAATGGCGTCCTCCTCGTCGTCGCGCTCCAACGGAATCAGCATCGCGATGGGCTGCCCGATCGCCTCCTGCGCGGTGTACCCGTACATTCGCTCCGCGCCGGGGTTCCAGCCGGTGATCATCCGGTCGACGTCCTTGGTCAAGATGGCATCGTCTGAATGCTCGACCGTCTCCATCCTGAAGTGCTCCCGCTCAGTCACGTCCTTACCGACCCAATAGGTCAGTCCCGTCGCCGGATCGACGCTGGCAGACCAGAGAATCCATACGTACTTGCCGTCGTGCTTGCGGAACCGGTTGGTGAAATCAACCAGGTGGTCTCCGGCAACCACATCCATATGAGTCGCAGATGTCGCCTCACGGTCATCGGGATGTATGAGGTCGAGGTAGCGCATCCCGTGCAGCTCGCCAGCAGACCAACCAAGCATCGTCCCCCACGCCGGATTGACCGACACCAGCTGGCCAGTGCCGTCGGCGACGCACATCAAGTCCTGCGACAGCGTGAAAACACGCTCCTCCACCAGCTGCGTAGGAGCATCGAGCGACCCGATGCCATCCTTCGGATTCATCTATCAACACATCGGCCAAGCGGCGGATCGCACGACCGTAGTAGCCCGCAGCTTCGCCCACGTCCTCGCGCGCCAGAGACCGCAAACGCCGAAGCCGCGCAGCACGTGCGCGAGACAGAGCTGCCGTTGGCTGTCGTCGATGTACAGGTAGACGGCGTAGCGGTCAAACACGATCACGCCGCCAGGAGCGAGCGTCGCAAACAGCCGTGTGGTCTCGCGCCGCGACACGCGCGCGGCGGTCAACGTCGACGCGACAGGAGAACGAGTTATGGCACGGACCCCTTGAACGGTCACGGGCCGTTCATGCTCGTGACGTGGCCGGTCGATGGATAGTTATGAACTCGAATGAGGCAAAGCACGCTGAACAGATTCGCGGGAGTGATATCACCGCGCTGACCTTTCGGGAGATCCCCGAGTCGATTCCTCACATACTGTGGTTGGCAGACCCTGACAGTGGCGGGAAGCAGGAATGAGATGGCGCACGAACGCATCGGCGGGCAGCTCGATCGCAAGGCGGGCCGAATTTCAGCCGAGGCATCGCTGAAGCTCTGGAACGAGTACAGACGGTCTGGAGATCTGCGCCTGCGCGATCGGTTGGTATTCACCTTGGCGCCAATCGTCAAATACATCGTCTATCGCAAGATCCGGCAACTTCCACCTCACCTGGACGTCGACGACTTCATTTCCTGCGGTCTTGAGGCGCTGATCCGCTCGATCGATGGCTACGACCCTGATAAGGGAACCACGCTGGAGCAACACGCGTGGATCCGGATCCATGGCGCGGTACTCGATGAGCTTCGCCGTAACGACTGGGCGCCGCGTTCGCTACGCCGCTGGGAACGCGACATCAGGCGGGTCCGCACCGAATTCAGGGCGGTGCACGGCCGTGCCCCCAGAAGCGACGAACTCGCGGACGCCCTGGGGATCTCGGCGGCTGCGCTGACCGAGTACCTGGGCGGGATCTCCCGATCGAAGGTGCAGTCACTGAACACCACCGCCCCGGGCGAGCATGAGTTCGCAGACGAGCTGATTGCGACCCTCGTCAGCACTAACCCGGAAACCCAACCTGAGAGCTGCGCCATTCGCGAGGACAACGAGGATCGGTTTCGGCAAGCGCTCGAGCGCCTGCCGGTGAGGGACCGCCAAGTCGCGGTTCTGCACTACGTAAACGACTTGACGCTGAGCGAGGTTGCCGACGTGCTCGGGTTGACCAGCAGCCGAGTGAGTCAGATCCACTCAGACCTGAAGCAGAGGTTCAAGAAGCTGCTCGTAACCGGCGACCGACACCCGTCCGGCGTTAGCGCCGGGAGCTGATGGGCAGTTCGGCGTCAGCGCGTTGGATCGAGCTATTGTCAAAATGGGTCCTCCATCTCAGTGCAGTAGATTCGGGGTGTGTCCCGTGGGTTTCCAAGGGCCGGGGTCGAGTATCCCGGCTCATACGCTGATGTTCGGGCGTGGTTCCCGACCGACGCGGCGTGCCTGGACTACCTGGACTGGCTGCGCTGGCCCGATGGCTTCCACTGTCCCGTGTGCCGTGGGACGAAGGCGTGGAAGCTGCCTGATGGCCGCTGGTCCTGTGGGGTGTGCGGCCGGCGGGTGTCCGCGACTGCGGGCACGATCTTTCACGGGACGCGGACCCCACTGACGGTCTGGTTCGCGGCGGCGTGGCAGATGACCACCCAGAAGCACGGGATTTCAGCGCTTGGGCTCAAGCGGACGCTGGGGATCGGCTCGGAGCAGACGGCATGGGCGATGCTGCACCGCTACCGCACGGCGATGGTGCGCCCTGGCCGCGAGCGGCTGAGCGGGATCGTGGAGGCCGACGAGACGTTCCTCGGCGGTCCCGAGCCGGGCGTGCGCGGGCGCGGCGCTCAGGGGAAGGTGATGGTCGAGGTGGCTGTCGAGCAGGTCGGCCGTGGGCTTGGCCGCTGTCGGCTGCAGGTGATCCCCGATGTCGCCGGCCCCACACTGCGGGAGTTCATGCTCGCCCACGTGGAACCCGGCTCGGTGGTGATCACCGATGGGCTTGCGAGCTACCGCCCGGCCTGCGGCGAGGATTACGAGCACCGGCCCGAGCCGATCGGGCCGTCGGGCCAGCAAGCGCACGAGCTGCTCCCCGCCGTGCACCGCGTCGCATCGCTTGTGCAGCGCTGGCTGCTCGGCACCCACCAGGGCGGCGTCAAGCCTGCGCATATGCAGGCGTACCTGGACGAGTTCACCTTCCGATTCAACCGCCGACGCTCACGGGCGAGAGGAATGCTCTTCTACCGGCTGCTCGAACAGGCCGTCCAAGCCGAGCCGCGGACCTACCGCTCGCTCGTCGCCGAGCCCGGCTCCGGACGCCGGGACCGGCTGCCGCCACCGCCCGACAAGCGCATCCGTCCCGCCTCCCTCGACGGCGATCCCGTCGACCGCCCGTGGCGCAAGGCCGTTCAGTAGCGCGGCCCACAGGCTACTGCACTGAGATGGAGGACCCATATTGTCAAATGTTGTGGATTTGGCAATGAAGAATGATCAGGCGGCGACCCTCTCGTCCGTCGTGGTTTCGTCGTCAGTGACCTTGATCCCGTCCTTGAACTTCGCTCCGTCGAGCACGTCGCCGACGAGCTCGTGGCCGTTGAACCGCCGCCACCGCTCCTGGGCGGCGTCCAGCAGCTTGTAGGCCATCGCGAGTGCGGCCTTCTTGGAGCCGGCGCCCTTGGTGACCTTGGTCCGCAGTTTCACGGTCGCGAAGCTGCTCTCGATCGGGTTCGTGGTGCGTAGGTGCCGCCAGTGCTCGGCGGGGAACGAGTAGAACGCGGTGAGCGCGTCCCAGTCCTTGTCGAGCTTCGCGACTGCCTTCGGGTACTTGGCGTCGAACTCGGCCCGGAACCGCTCCAGCGCCTTG
>JADGPN010000214.1 GCA_017882465.1 Solirubrobacteraceae bacterium | reverse complement strand
GATACCGGCAAGGCGGCGTCACTTCGATGAGCCGCCACGAGCCAACGCATCCCGGTGAGCATTCTCTATTCAGAATGCTCACACAGATGCGTTGGGGGGACGCTGGTTAGACGACGCCCCGTCTCCGTCGGCCTGGCGAGCAAAGTCGTCTCCGGGACCCCCCGCGACTCGCTGCACATCGTTGACCTGATCTACCGCCAGGATGGCGGCCGTCGCCCCGAGGTGATCGTCTCCGACACCGGCTCCTACAGCGACATCGCGTTCGGGCTACTCCAGCTCCTCGGCTTCGCCTACCGCCCCGAGCTCGCCGACCTGCCCGACGCCAAGCTCTGGCGGATCGACCTGGCCGCCGACCACGGCCCGCTGAACGCGGCGGCGCGCGGCCGGATCGACCTCCAGCGGATCCGCCAGCGCCAGCACTACCCCGACATGCTGCGCCTTGTCGCGTCGATCCACACCGGCGCGGTCAGCGCCCACGATGTGATCCGCATGCTCTCCAGCGGTGGCAAGACGACGCAACTCGGTGACGCGCTCGCTCACTACGGGCGGATCTTCAAGACGCTGCACATCCTTGTGTACGTTCACGACGAGACCTACCGCCGGCAGATCAAAGGGATCCGCAACCTCCCGGAAGGGCGTCACGACCTCGGCCGCCACGTCTTCCACGGCAGCAAAGGCGAACTGCGCCAGCACTACCAGGAAGGCATGGAAGACCAGCTCGGGGCGCTCGGCCTCGTCCTGAACTGCATCACGCTCTGGAACACCGTCTACCTCGACGCGGCGCTGACCCAGCTACGCGCCGATGGGTACCCCGTCCTCGAGGAGGACGTTGCCCGCCTCTCCGTCTATATCCGCCGCCACCTCAACGTCGAGGGCCGCCACTCCTTCCAGCTCCCCGACCTCGCCGGCGCCCGCCGGCCGCTCCGCGATCCTGACGCCGGAGACGGGGACCAAGCCTAATCGTACGAGGCGCGACGGGCGCACGACGCCGTCCCGCAGGGGAACCCGCCACGGGACACCCCGAGCCACTTGGAGCGCCTCGACGCTGCCTAACCAGCGGGTGTCCCGTAAGACCCGCCCGATGAGATTCGCGATGAGGGAGCCTCAAACGCTACAGTCCCGGGGATGCCCGGCCTGCTGATCGGATACGCGCGCGTCTCAACCGACGAGCAGGACCTCACCGCCCAGCGCGACGCCCTCGAAGCGCTCGGGGTGGCGATCGACCGGGTCTACGTCGACCACGGCCTGACTGGCACCAACCGGGAGCGTCCCGGGCTGCGACAGGCGATGGCGGCGTGTCGCCATGGCGACACGCTCGTCGTGACGAAGCTCGACCGGCTCGCGCGCTCGCTGCCCGACGCACGCGACATAGTCAAGGAACTCACCGAAGGCCAGGTCAAGCTCTCTCTCGCCGGCTCGATCCACGACCCGACCGACCCCGTCGGTCGGCTCCTCTTCAACGTTCTGGCGATGGTCGCCGAGTTCGAGTCGGATCTGATCCGGATGCGCACCCGCGAAGGGATGAAGGTCGCCAAGGCCAAAGGTCGCCTGCAGGGCAAGAAGCCGAAGCTCAGCCCAAGTCAGGAGCAGCACCTGGTGAAGCTCTACAAAGCAGGCGAGCACACCAGCAGCCAACTCGCCGAGCTGTTCAACGTCGCGCGATCGACCGTCTACCGGGCCATCCAGCGCAACGCAGCGGCGAGCAGCGTGGCGCTCGAGCCAGTAGCGGTCTGAACATGACGGCCAAGGAACAGCTGCGCAGTCTCGTGGATGAGCTCAGCGAACAGGAAGCCAACGAGGCGCTGCAGTTGATCACTGCGCGACGCGGCGACGATTTCGCGCGCTGGCTTGACTCGCTACCCGAAGAGGATGAGGAGATCTCCGAACAGGAGGAGGCGGCCGTCCAGGAGGCCCGCGACGAGATCGCCGCCGGTGTCCCACTGATCCCATTCGACGAGATCAAGCGCGAGTTCGGACACCACTCGACGTGACCGACGAGAACTGGGGCGTCACCTTCACGCCCCGGGCTCGACGAGACCTACGCGCCCTCGACCCGCCGATCAGGGACCGCGTGCTGAGCGTCATCGATCGAGTTGCGGCCAGAGATCAGGCGCTCGACGTTCGCCGTCTGACCGGGAGCGCGGAGCTTCGTGTTCGCGTCGGCGACTGGCGCGTGCGCTTCACGCGCGATGTCGAGGCGAAGCTGATCGTCGTGCAGCGCGTTCTGCCACGTGGACGAGCCTACGACCGCTGAAACGCCGTCCCAGACCGCGATCCGCACCGGCGGGCCGGAGGCTTACCGGGACTTTTCGTACGGATGTTCCTCACGGGCCGGTAGGCCAAAAGCGGAAATAGGACCCGCGGTCAGCCGGCGGAGGGCATGTCGCAGGGTTTGCAAGTGGGGCCGCGACTGCCGCGCCGCGAAGCCGTCCTACCTTCCGTCTCATCTTGTTTAGGGCCGTTGGGTGAGCATCAGGCTCGCTGCTCATCACGCCCCGTCATCCTCCTCCGACTCTCGCGCCCGCCGCCATACGCGGCGCGATCCTGGGCCCGAGATCTGCTCGGACGCGAACCAAGATGCGCTCGTCGGCAGCGCGCCGCCGCTGAAGACGTTCCGAACCAGCCGAGCGGGGGGAGCCACGGAGACGCCGTCCCATTTCTCGGGATAGGTCTCGTCTCGCCGGCCGCGATGTTGCACGCGCTGGAGCGCTCGCCACGCATTTGCGCACCGGCATGGGTGTGAGTCGTCTTCGCTGAGACTCAGTACTTTGCCGGGATGTACTGGTGGGAGTGGTCGGGCTCGCGGTAGCCGCCTCGCTTCTCGCGCGCCGGCAGGACGACGGGCTCACGCGGTGGGGATTCGTACGGGATCTGCTCCAGCAGGTGGCTGATGATGTTGAGCCGGGCGCGCTTCTTGTCGTTTGAGTCAGCGACGTGCCAGGGGGCAAAGTCGGTGTTGGTCGCGGCGAGCATCTCGTCACGGGCCCGGGAGTACTCATACCAGCGGCTGTAGGACTTGAGGTCCATCGGCGAGAGCTTCCAGACCTTGCGCGGGTCGTCGATGCGCGACTCGATTCTTCGTGTCTGCTCTTCCTGGCCGACCTCGAGCCAATACTTCAGCAGGATGATTCCGGAGTCGACCATCGCCCGCTCAACCAGCGGTGCGAGTCGCAGAAAGCGAAACACCTCGTCCTCGGAGGTAAAGCCCATCACCCGCTCGACGCCGGCGCGGTTGTACCAGCTGCGGTCGAAGATCACGACCTCGCCGGCCGCCGGGAAGTGAGACAGGTACCGCTGGACGTACATCTGGGACTTCTCACGGTCGGTCGGTGCCGGGAGCGCGACGACTCGGAACACGCGCGGGCTCACCCGCTCGGTGATCCGTTTGATAACTCCGCCCTTCCCGGCGGTGTCACGGCCTTCGAACACGATGCAGACCTTGCTCCCCTCGTGCACGACCCATTCCTGGAGCCGAACCAACTCGCCCTGGAGACGAGCGAGTTCCTTCTCGTACCGCTTGCGGCCGAGCTTCTCGACCGTCTGCCCATCCTTCTTCGTCTGTTTCGTGTGACTCATATGGCCGCCCTCCACTGGGACGCAGGTAATACGCGCCTTGTCAGGTCGAAAACTTGAGCTCCTAGATGTCCGAGTGGTGCTCGTCGGTCGGTAGGCCGGCTTCCTTCCCGGCGCTGAACCCGCCGTCGAGGTTCACGACGTCCTCGTGACCTGGCGTCGTCAGGATGAGTGCTGCGAGCGCGCCTCGGATGCCCGACCTGCAGTACACGATCACCCGGCGGGTCGGTCCAGCTCGGCCTTGTGTCGGGCGCTCGTGGGATCCGCCACGAACTCGAGCAGGCCTCTCGGCACCTGCACCGAGCCCTTGATGTGCTGCTCCCACTCCACCGGCTCCCTGACATCGAGAAGCACCGCCTTTCCGGAGGCCACCTCATCCGAGGCATCCTTCGGGAGACATGCTCGATCTGGGGGTTGGCCTCGCCCACCATTCTACGGCTGTCTTGGTCATGGCTTTCTCCTCTTCTGAGGCAAGTCGTTCTTCCTCACGAGCGACGCTGGGCTGGGCTCAGTGTCGCTAGGAGGAACCGTGCGTTGCGATGCGGGCGACCGCGCGGATCGCGCCCCACGGGCTCTCCGGCATGTTCGCGGATGGTGAGGCGCCTGGGTGCTGCGGGGCGATCCGCACGCGCAGGGCTTGTGGCCTGGTGCGAAAGCGCAGCGGGGGGTCGAGCTTTAGCGCTTCGCCGTCGATCCCCGCTGCGACCGGCCCGTCGGAGCTGACCTCGAACGATGGTGCGGACCATTGCTGCACGCGCTTGTCTCCATTCCGGGCAGCGCCGGCTTGGAGGACGGTGATGCCGAGCACCCCGGCGTCCAGGCGCGGGCGGGTGCCGGAGGCGAGCGCGCGGCCGAGTCGGTACGGGTCGTTGGAGACGAGCACGACCGCGCTGGTCTTCTGCTCGCGGCCGTCGGCGCCGCTGAAGCGCAAATCGAGCGCGTCACCACCGGGGCCGAGCACCGTCGGCATCGTCTCAGCGATGGTTCGCAGCTTGGCGTCCCGGTACCCCTGGCGCTGGACCGCTTCGGCGTAGACCCCGAGCGATACGTTGTTCACGAACACGCGGCCGTTGACCTCGGCGAGGTCCACGAGTCGCTCGCCCCCTTTGGTGAACGCGTCGAGAGCTCCGACGACGTCGTCGCGGTCGACGCCGAGATCGAGCGCGAAATGGTTACGCGTCCCGGCCGGCACGCACACGTACGGCAGTCCCCTTTCGGAGGCGATCGCGGCGACGATCGCCTGCGTGCCGTCGCCGCCCGCTACGCCTACGGCGTCGGCGCCGTTGGCGATCGCGTCGCGCACAAGCGTCGCGAGGTCATCGCCGAGGTGCAGCTCGATCGGCTCCACGCCGCGAGCGCGCGCCTCGCGCGCGACCTCGAAGCGCTCCGCCTTCCCGCCGCCCGATTTCGGGTTATAGAACAACACCGCTCGCTTCGGCGCCGCCGCGACGGGGAGCCTCGTGTGTAGGGTGAACACCGTGCGCGCGGCCGCGATCGAGAGCACGAGCCCCGCCAGGATCAGCACATCCTCGAGCACGCGGCCCTCGAGCACGACCAGCAGGACCGCGCCGACGAGCAACACGCCGGCAGCGGCAGCGGCGGCGAAGCGCAGAGCACCTCGATGCACCAACGCCCACCACGCCGCGCACAACGCGAGCACAACACACGCGAGCACAGTCAGGCCACGCGGAAATCGCTGTACGCCGACGACCACCGCCAACACGACGGACGCCGCCAACAGAACCAGCGACGTGATCGCAGCCAGCCGCCGATTCACGACGTCACCGATCGATTGACTCGCATCGTGCGCGACAGCGACGAGGCGGCCGTCGGTTTCGAGGTCGGACGATGCATGGAGCTATCGCCGCAACAGCCCGGGTCCGGGACGCCGATCGCGGCGGTCATCCCGCCGGTCACCTCGGTCATCGCGCCGGTCACCCCGGTCGTCCTGGCGGTCATCGCGCCGGTCACCCCGGTCATCGCGCCGGTCGCCACGCCGCTCGCGACCTCCGAGTAGGCCGGGTCGATCTCCTCGTTCTCTGAACAGTCCCATCTTCATGCTCCTTTCGTTGCCGCGTCGCGATCCGCCTCGATGGCGGCGATGAGCGCTTGGGTGGGGATCCGCCCATTACCCAGCAACTCGCCGCCTGATCGGCGTACCGCCGAGCCGAACGGCGCGGCCCAGGTGTTCTCCCAGACCAGCACCGCAGCTGCGCTGCCCGGTTCCAGTGATTCTCCGATGTCCTCGATGTCTTCCTCGGCGAGCAGGATCGCGAGGTCGCGCTCGAGCGCGCGCAACTCGCCGATCTCACTGTCGTCGGCATCGCGCAGCTCAAGCGCCTCGACCGAGCCGTCTTCGCCTTTCATGAGCATCACGAGGTCGAGCACCCGGATCGTGTTGCTGTCGATCAGCGCCTTCAGCTCTGTCGCCATCTCGCCCGAGAAGTTCGCCTTCTCCGCCGGGAATCTGACCACGAGGTAGTCGACCGGCCCGAGTTCGTCAACGTTGATGTCGGTCATGCCTTACTCCGATCTGTAGTCCGTGTGGGCATCCTCCGTACTCCGGTGTCGCGTCTAGCCATCTTTTCCTCCGTGTGACGGGCGCCCGGATGCCCGAGTTCGTGCCCGCCATATTGTCGCCGTTGATCGCCCACATCTGGTCGATCCGGAGTACCGTTCACCCGGGTGATTGATGCTCACCCGGGTGATTGGATCGGGGCATCGCAGTGAGTTCACAGACAGCGCAGACGGATGATCGAGGTCTCCGGGTGATCGAGCCGAAGATCGCGCTGCCCCGCCTTCAGCCGGGAATGTTGCGCAGGCCCCACCTGCTGGAGATGGTCGATGGCGACGGCGGGGCCACGCTCACCATGGTCAACGCGCCGGTTGGCTACGGTAAGACGACGCTTCTGCGGCTGTGGTGTATCGAGCGCTCAGAGGCCGTCGTGTGGATGACCCTCGACGCGGCCGATGACGATCCGGTGCGGTTGTGGACGCACCTAGCGACGGCCGTCGAGCGGCTCGGTCAGGGCCTCGGAGGTCGGACGCTGATGTCTCTGGGAGTCCGAGGCGCGCCGGTCGAGGCGGCCGTGGACGAGCTGATGAACGGTCTGGTCGCGTACGGTCGTCCGGTAGCGATCGTGCTCGATGACCTGTGACGTGAACCGGCGCACTACCCGCCGGATCAGCGTCGGCTTCAGGGGCAGGTGATCCTAATCCTAATGGCGCTGGCAGCACGCCGGCCATCTCAAGCAATGGCCGGTTCGTCGCATTCGCCTCGACTCCGGCGTGGTGGTCCGCCGGCTTGGCGTCATAGAGAAACACATCCGCCGCGACGCCGCGGAACGGCGTCAGTGGTTTCATAATCCGCGCTCGATAATAGTGATTATGTAGTCTTACCTGCAAATCGGCATGTTTAGCGGCTTTGGAGCCGGTTAGGCGATTCACGCTGCAGCTCACGCTGCGTCGATGGAGGGCTTTGCCCACGGCCAGCCTGGGCTTGGCACCTTTGTTCGCGATGCCGTTCACCCGCCACGCGTAGG
>JADGPN010000213.1 GCA_017882465.1 Solirubrobacteraceae bacterium | reverse complement strand
CGGCGCGAGCGAGCCAGACGGCGGCCTGGCCGGCCGAGTTTCCCCCGCCCACGACGCCCACGCGCGAGGCGCCGCACAGCTGCGCCTCGGGCGGTCCGGCGGCGTAGAAGACACTGATCCCCTCGTACTCGGCGAGGTCATCGACGGGCAGCCGCCGGTACTGCGCGCCGGTTGCCAAGAGCACGGCGCGCGCCACGATCTCGCGATCGTCCTCGAGTCGCAAGACGTGGCGTCCGTTTCCGGGTTCGAGCGAGATCGCGCGGTATGGCGTCGCGAAGCGCGCGTTGAACTTCCGCGCCTGGGTGACGGCGCGGCTGGTCAGCTCGTTGCCCGTTATCCCGGCCGGGAAGCCGAGGTAGTTCTCGATCCTCCGCGACGTACCCGCCTGTCCGCCGAGGCTGCTGTCGACCACCAGCGTCCCGAGGCCCTCCGACGCGCCATACACGGCGGCGCCCAAGCCGGCTGGGCCGGCGCCGGCCACGAGCAGGTCGACCTCCTCCCGGGGTGCGAGCTCGAGGCCAATCCCCAGCGCGCGCGAGACCTGCCCGGCCGACGGGTGATGGAGCTCCGCGCCGCCCGGCAGCCTGACCAGCGGCAAGCTCGCCTCGTCGAGCTCCGCTACCAGCGCCGCGGCGGCGGGATCGTGCTCAGGGTCACGCCAGCTGAACGGCAGGCGGTTGCTGCGCGCGAAGTCGAGTAGCTGCATGGTGGCTTTGGAGGAGTGCGGGCCGACGATCTCGAGACCGATGCCCTGGACTGCCTGCAGCGCTTCGCGCCTGGAAATGAACGCCGCCAGCACGAGATCGCTCAGCGCCGCGTCCTCGAACAGCAGCGACCGCAGCGTCTCGCGCTCGACCGCGATGTAGCGCAGCGGCTCGGTCACGACAGCGGTGACGAACACGGTCTGCCCGGACAGAAGATTAAGCTCGCCGAGAAAGCCCGACGCCCCGTGACGCGCGATCTCGTTGCCGGCCGCGTCATGAATCACGACCTCGCCCTCGCGGATCGCGATGAACGGGTAGCGCCGATCGCCGACCCGATACAGCACGTCGCCGACGTTCGCGGTCCGCTCCCCGCCGACCTCGGCGAGAGTCGCCAGCTGCGACGCCGACAACGTCGGACTCAACGTCCCCAGCACGGTCGAACTGGTGTGCTCTGGCATTAGAACGAGCTTAGCTACCGATTCTGGACACGCACCCTAAGGACGCGAAGGCCGGGTCTCGGCCCAGTCGACATAGAGGTTGCGCTCGGCGAAGAGCCAGTCGCCGTCGACCTTGACGAACATGTCGGCGTACCGAAGCCACGCGACCATGAGCTTGCGCTCTCCGTTGTCGGTGAATAGGTGGTGGGCGATGCAGTAGCTCTCGCCCGTCGCTCGGTCGCCCTCGAGCGCGATCGTGCTCTGGCCGTTGAAGTGCATCGTGGCCTGGTAGCGGTTGAGGTCATCGAACACCGGCGTCAGCGCCTCGCGGCCGTCGAGCACCTGCGTGGGCTCGGAGCCCCGCCCGTCCATGTAGACGACGAAGTGGGTGTCCTCGGTGAAGAGCGACTTCTGCCCCACGGCGTCGCGACGATCGGCGCAATGCGCGTAGGCGTCCACCAGCTCGCGGATCGCCAGGCGGTCAGTCCGCTCGGTCGGGGTGATCTCGGTATGGATCATCGTGTCTCCTGTTCCTGTTGCGGCTTGATAAGCAAGCCTTACGCGCGTCCCGTTTGGAGGCCCCGGTCGAGCCTGATCGCGGCGCTGATTAGGGCGAGGTGGGTGAAGGCTTGCGGGAAGTTGCCGAGCAGTTCGCCGCTTGAGCCGATCTGCTCCGAGTACAGCCCGAGGTGGTTGGCGTAGGTGAGCATCTTCTCGAACGCGAGCTGGGCCTCATCGAGACGACCGGCGAAGGCGAGGCATTCGACGTACCAGAAGCTGCACATCGAGAAGGTGCCTTCGGCGCCGTCGAGTCCGTCGGGGGAGGCGGCGGGGTCGTAGCGGTAGACGAGGCTGTCGGTGACGAGCTCTCGGCCGATCGCGTCGAGCGTCGAGAGCCAGCGCGGGTCGGTGGGGGCGATGAAGCGCACCAGCGGCATGAGCAGTAGCGAGGCGTCGAGCACGTCCGCGCCGTCGGCCTGCACGAATGCCCTGCGTCGTTCGCTCCAGCCGCGGTCCATGATCCACGCGAAGATCGTGTTGCGGGTCTGGGTCCAGCCGCCGAGATCCGCCGGCAGGCCGCGGCGGTCCGCGATCCGGATCGCTCGGTCGACTGCCACCCAGGACATCAGCCGGGAGTAGGTGAAGCGCTTGCGGCCGCCGCGGGTCTCCCAGATGCCCTCGTCGGGCTCTTGCCAGTGCTCGCACAGCCAGTCGATCAGCCGCGCGAGTCCGAGCCAGTCGTCGTAGGCGATCAGCTCGCCGCCGCCGCCGCTAAGCGCCTGACGCTCGGCTAGGTAGATCGAGTCGAACAGCTCGCCGTAGACGTCGAGCTGCAGCTGCGTGGCGGCGCTGTTGCCGATCCTCACCGGACCGGAGGCGCGGTACCCCTCGAGGTGCTCGAGCTCTTTTTCCGCGAGGCAGCCGCCGCCGTCGATCCGGTACATCACATCCAGGGGGCTGCGTTCGTTGCGCCCCGCGGCCGCGTTCGAGATCTGCCGACGGAACCTGTTGAACGCGGTCGCTTCGGCGGTGAACCCGAGCCGCGAGAGCGCGAAGATCGAGAACGCGAAGTCACGCAGCCACGCGTAGCGGTAATCCCAGTTGCGCCGGCCACCAATCTCTTCCGGGAGGCTCGTGGTCGGCGCGGCGACGATCGCCCCACTCGGCTCGTACGTCAGCAGCTTCAACGTCAGCGCCGACCGATCCACCATCTCCCGCCACCGGCCCTGATACGAGGACTGCCGAAGCCACCGACGCCAGAACATCACCGTCTCATCGCCCAGCCGTTGCGCCTCCCGTGCGCTGAGCGACACCGGCCGATCGCCGGCTTGCAGCACGAATGTCCGCCGCTCCCCCGCCGCGACCTCGAACTCCGCTCTGGCTCCCGCACCGGTTGGCTCGAGCCCGAGCGGAGAGCCCAGGGCAAGCGCTCGTCCCGGCGCGCGAAACACGACGCCCCCCGGCTCGATCGTCACCTGCGGCTCGTGCAGCCCGTAGTCAAAGCGCGGCTCGACCTCGAGGCGAAAGCGCAGAGCCCCACGCACCCCAACCACGCTTCTGACGAGTCGCTGCGGGCCACTGCCCACGGGCATGAAGTCCTGAACCTCGCCCACGCCCTCCGGGGAGAGAAACCGCGTGATCAGGACATTGGTGTCGGGAAGGTAGAGCTGCTTCGTCGCAGCGAGCGGATCCACCGGCGCGATCCGGTAAAAGCCGCCGCCGCTGCGATCAAGCAGCGCCCCGAACACGCTCGGCCCGTCGAACCGATCCGGGCAAAACCAATCGATCGTGCCGTCGCTGCCCACCAGCGCGGCGGTGTGCAGGTCGCCGACGATCCCGTGCTCGGCAATCGGTAGGTACCCGGCCGGGGCGCCCCGCCAGCGCGTGGACGGCAGCGGTCCGGTCATGCCATGATCGGTAATTGCAGCCATCGTTAAGCCGCTTCCTCCCGGATGAGCTCGAGGCGGATCGCTACTTCGAGCCTGGCTGTCCGCGCGCGCAGCGCCGGCGGTGCCGAGGCCGGACGTCGCCCCGGCCGCTCCTCAGCCGGCCGTCGCTTTGCGGTAACTCCCCTGGCGGAACTCGTCGACAAGTCCAGGATGGGTGGGTGCCCAACCGAGCTCGGCTCGAGCTCTGGGCGCGTCGGTGCCCTGATCTAGCAGTAGGACTTCCGCGAAGTAGTCGCCTAGGCGCGCGCGAGCCTCATCATCGGAACCAGGGACGGCTCCTGGAGCGCCGGCCGCGACAGCGGCCGCCTCGGTTAGTTCGGCGACGGTCGGCTTCAGTCCATTCCCGACGACGTAGTAGCCGCGAGCCGAGTCGTCTTCCAACGCGCGTCGGAACAAGTCCACCAGATCCGCAACGTGGACCGTTGGCCAGTGCTGACGTCCGGTCCCGAGCATGATCAGGTTGCCGTCGTCGTCTCGGGGTGAGCCGAGAAGGAGTCCGGGAATCCCGCCTCCGCCGTCACCGTAGGCGACACCGGACACGATCACGACACCGCGCATGTCGCTCGCAGCGAGCACTCGGCGCTCGATCGGTCCCTTCCATGCCACCAGCCCGGGCGGATTGAGTGGGGACTCCTCGCTGATCGAGGTGTTGGCCCCGTAGATCCACAGACCGCTGATCTGGATGTAGGGCCTTCCGGTACCGGCGAATGCATCGATCGCCGCGTCGACGACTGCCGAGTCCAGATCCGCGCTGGTCTCGTCACCGGGACTCGCTGTGTGGATGGCCCCGTCCGCATTGCGTAGCAGGCTTACGAGCGCCGCTCCGTCGTACAGGTCGATCACGATTGGTGTGGCGCCGCGCTCCGCGACGATGTCGGCCTGGGCGTCGTCGCGTACAAGCGCGATCACCTCGTGGTCGTGTTCCTGCAGCTCCGTTAGTACGTGGGATCCGATGAACCCTGTTGGACCGGTGAGTGCCACTTTCATAGCCGGACGGCCTCCTGTCTTAGGACGGATCAGAAAGAGATCAAACGCTTGCTTGAAAATACCGCTGGCGTAGACGCTTGTCAAGCGGGCGCTTGAATTGTTTGAGGAAGGCGGCGCACACACGGTGGGTTGCCGTTGGCCCTCTCCTCGATAGCGTGAGCGTCGGCGCCCGGACGACGCCGACGCTCTCAAGCGAGCGCTGCCGCCAGCGGATAAGTGACGACGGTGTCAGGTCTCCACCAGGAAACTGGCTCGACGCCCGCGGACTATCGAGTCAGCCCGAGCTCAAGCCGCCGAAGGTTCCCGCGAGTACCGGGACCAGCAGTCGCTCGACCTGCTTCTCGGACTTGTTCCTGAGCTCGGCCCCAACGGGCGCGAGGACCAGCCAGTTCAACAAGCCGGCCGCGCAGCGCGTCCGGAAGATCAACTCTCGGTCCTTGACCTCAGGCAGGTTCGTCTTCAGCACCCGCAGGACGTCGGCACGAATCCGATCGAAGCGTGCAGCGAGCCGGTCCCATCCCTGTGGGGGATCGATCCCGGACCGCGCCACGATCCGCATCACGGCGAAGTCACGACCTCCCGCGGCCAGCGCCTGCATCATCGGCCGGGCGAACGCTGACGCCAACTCCTCGAGCGTGGACTCGGGGTTCAGCGCCCTGACCGTCTCCTGTTGAACGTCCAAGTAGCGCTCCAGCGCATACTCGATTGCCGCGTCACACAGCGACTTCAGCGAGCCGAAGTGGTAGCTCACCGCCGCGACGTTGGCATCAGCGGCATCCGTGATCTCTCGGAGAGTCACCCCCTCCTCGCCGCGCTGCGCGACCAGGTCCAGCGCAGCATCCATCAGGCGTGTCCTCGTCCGCAGACCGACCTCCCGACGTTGATCAGCTTTGCCCGACTGCACGCAGCGTATTCAAGCGAACGCTTGAAAACATGTCAAGCATGGCTTCATTCTGGCGAACAATTCAAGCGACTGCTTGACACCCCTGCCGCGCTCCATATTCTTAAGCCAGCATTTGATTTACCTCTGGTGCTGCGTCGGGAGGCGGTCTCGTCAGCTCGTCGGGGCGCCGGGTCCCGGGTCCTTCGGGCGAGGGTGCGGCCAGTCAGCGCATGTCCCGCTGCCGTCGCAGTAGGGGACGTTCGCGGTGCTGCCGCATGAACAGACGGCGGCACGTGTCTCGCGTTCGTCGACGCCCGGCGCGGTGACGTGGAGGTCGCCGCGCAGGAGCACCGGCCCTCCCGGCCGAGCGTTCACCTCCGTCGGCGTGACGGGTGTCTCGCTCGTCGAGGTGATCGGGCGGGTTCGCAGCGCGCCGGTGGGGCAGCGCGCCACGACACGCACCACGTCGTCCGGATCGGCGGCGTCGGGCAGGATCCACGGTCGCCGGCTGAGGTCGAAGACCGCTGGCAGGCCGCGCAGGCACTCGGCCGCGTGCCGGCAGCGCGCACCGTCGAAGCTCACCTCGACGGCGCTGCCGCGATACGGCTTGTGCGTCCGCGAGCCGCCGGGCGTGGAGTCAGGCATGGAGCTCAAATGCGTCGCGCAGGTCGCCTGGCGCGAGGTCGAGGTATTCAGCGGTGTGGCCGGCGATGTAGCTACGCACGAACGGGCAGAACGGCAGGACCACCAGGCCGGCGGAGCGAGCCTCCGACAGCGCCGCGCGGATCAGGCGGGTGGCGAGCCCTTGTCCCTCGAAGCGTGGATCGATCAGCGTGTGCGTGAAGGCGATCAGCGGCGGCCGCAACCGATACTCGGCAAAGCCGGCGAGCTCGCCGTCGACGCGGACCTCGAAGCGGGAACGCTCGAGCACGTCGAGGACGGCAACGGCTGCGGCGGTCGGGGGAGGCATCGATCGTTCGCGCCCCATTATCGCGCCGGACAGCCGCCGGCGCGCTGCTGCTTTCCATGCCCAGCAGCACTCTAGCCTAGCTCCGCGGAGCGGAACCGCACGACGGCGCGCTCGAAGCAGCATCGCCAGGCCCGAGCGCGGCGTGGTCGGCCAGCTGGCGTTAGCTGATATCGACGGGGGCAGCAAGCGCTCGGGACCCGTAGAGCAGTAGTCCGATGCGCGCGCCAATCCGTTGTGCGGGACGATCGCAACCGCCCAGACGCAGGCGTCCGCGATCGCGCCGGCGGACGACCGGTTTCGCCCTGGGTGCGCCACCGAGCTCGCGATTGCCTTGGCGACAAAAGCGCCAGACTGAGCCCGAGCTGCGCTGCCGCGGACGGTCGCATCCGCCGAGCTCCCGGGCGTCATGACGTCATGAAGTCGGCCGCGACGGGCGCTCCACCTGCCGGGTGCACACAACGACCCGTTCTCGTGCGCTGTCAAGCTGGGCCGCGATGCGCCCTGAGCGTGCTGGCGCTTTCGTCCCCCAGCTGCAGACGCTCACGGGCGAGCTGCGGTTACGATCACGGCGACCTGCCTACACGCAAGGACCGCTGCCCCATGATCGACAAGATTCGCCGCGACATCCAGGCCCGCCTTGAGGAGTTGCTGGGCGAGATCGACAGGCTCCGCCGGGCGCTGGCGGC
>JADGPN010000212.1 GCA_017882465.1 Solirubrobacteraceae bacterium | reverse complement strand
AGCGCGACCGTGATCTGCCCGCGCGCGGCGCCGGTCAGCGCCAACTGCCCGACCCACGCTCGGTTCTCGCCTGTGAGCAGACCGGCACGCTTGGGCAGCCCGTGGTGATAGAGCACAGCTTGGATCCGCTGCTGCCACTCGCCACGCTCGTCAACGAGCGTGTGACGCAACCTCACCCTCGCGCGAAGATCAAGCAGATGACCGGGCGCGATCCAGCACTCCGGCACCCGGCGGGCCATCAGCAGCTCCCGCAGATGCCGCGCGTCCGCCCGGTCGTTCTTGGCGTGCTGCTTATTCCCACGCAACGCACTCGTCTGCGCCGGCTCCGCGAGATGAACCTCAGCACCGACACGGCGCAGCTCCTCGACCACGAACCGCCACCCCGTCGTCGCCTCTAACGCCACCTCGAGCTCCAGACCCGCAAACCGTTCCAGGAACCGGACCACGCCCTGACGGTCCGCCGGCGTGATCCTTCCGCGCGAGACCTCACCCGTCTCGGTGTCGATCCACTCCGCCGTGATCTGCGCCCGATGCTGATCCAACCCCATCACGATCGCCATCACGACCCCCTCGCCAAGCCCAGGTCTTCTGCGTCGAGCATCACTGCCCGCAGCACACGCGCAGCGTCCAGCCCGACCCATCGCATACCGTCAGACACGGTCGGTACCTCCTATTCGAATGGTCCGGCGTGCGCGGCTCGTACCCGCGCATGCCTTTGACTTATGCCGTTCGACGCGGAGGACCGGCCACCTTCAACACGGGCCTCACGCCGACCTGCTCATGCCATCTTTGCGAACGCGATCGTTGGCTCAACGGTGGCCGGCGCGATCGCAACGGCGACGGAGCACGCGCAAACGCGACCCGCTCTTGGCGAACAGGAGGTCTCAGCCGATTTCGGGGAGGAGACCTGTCGCGCAATCAAAGCGGGGCTACGGGTACTTCCGGCCACGCGCGGCAGCGCGTACACGCGGTGAATGAAAAGCAGGGCTCATGACTATCCGGTTCCGTCAGGTTGGGGTCGTAGCGTGGCGGAATGGCCCGGCCGAGCTATCCGGTGAGCATCCTCGAGTTCCAGCGGCGGTTCGCTGACGAGGCGGCGTGTCTGGAGTACTTGGCGGCCTCAGCGCTGGCCTGAGGGCTATTCGTGTCCGGCGTGTGGAGGCCGGCAGGCGTGGGTGCTGGAGCGCCGGCACCTCTGGGAGTGCGCCGCGTGCGGTCGACAGACGTCGGTGACGGCCGGGACGGTGATGCACGGTACCCGGACGCCGCTGAGGTTGTGGTACTGGGCCGCGTATCTCGTCGCGACCCACACGCCGGGGATCTCCGCGGTGCAGCTGCAGCGCCAGCTGGCGATCGGACGCTACGAGACTGCCTGGCTGATCATGCAGAAGCTGCGCCGGGCGATGGTCGCGCCCGAGCGCGAGCCGCAGAAGGGCGAGGTGGAGGTCGATGAGACCTTTGTCGGCGGGCGAAATTCCCAGCGGCGCGGCGGCCGCGACCGCACCGGCAAAACCCTCGTGGGCGTCGCAGTCGAGGTCCGCGGACAGGGGTCGGGACGGGTCAGGCTCTCCGTGCTGCAGGACGCAACCGCCTATTCGCTGCATGCCTTTCTCAACGAAGCGGTCGCCCCGGACACGATCGTCCACACCGATGGGTGGAGGGGCTACGTCGCCCTTGCCGAGGCGGGCTACGACCACCGGCCAATCAAGCAGCACTGGCGCGACAGCGACGCCCGCCAAGAGATCCTCCCCCGGGCGCACCGGGCGATCTCCAACCTCAAGACCTGGCTGGCCGGCACCCACCGGGGAACCTCGGTCAAGCACCTGCAGGTCTACCTCGACGAGTTCGCCTTCCGTCACAACCGCAGGCGCGTGCCGATGGCGGTTTTCCAGACACCGCTCGGGCTCAGCGCCCTCCACACCCCCACCACTTACAACCAAATCACCGCCGAATCTGGCGCAACCTGAGCCAACCGGATAGTCATCAGCAGGGCTTTCAGCCCGACGGCCGTCGCGTCAGACGCGTCTACGGCGCGCCGAGTTGCGCAAGTGGCGACATGCGGGGTCTGTTACATCGCGTGCGGCGAGCCCTGCCTTCGTGTTCGCGCAGGCATTTGTCGCTGAGGGCGCACGCGTGGCTGCTTCTGTCCGGCAGGGGCAGTCTCCGCAACGGCGGCGACGTGGAGATCGTGACTGCTCCCGTGAGCGAGCGGCACTCTCAAGGCATGGACGCCAGGCTCCTCCTGGTCCCCAAATCCGCTAACGGCCGCCTGCTCCCTGTCCGAATGCGCCGTCAGGAACGTCGCGTCGATGTTGAGCGTGATCGTCTCCGCCTGGCGCCCGCGTCCCACACCCGCGCCCGAGCCTGAGCCCGCGCCGCCCGCGCCCCAGCCAGCAGCGGCTCGTCGACCGACTTGAGCACCCGATGCGTTGTCGTCTCCGACGCACGGGCGCTGAACAACCGCTCCTGCCCGTCGAAGGCAGCCATGTCAGTCACGCAGGCGCCGCCATCGGCCAGCATCACAGCCACGTCACGGATCACGCGGCCGGGATCATGCGCCCACCGGCGCTCCCGTGTTGGCGCCAACGCGTCCGAGAGCGCGCTGGTGAGCCCTGCCGATCAGCCAACTCCACCAGCAGCGCCACGCCCGCGTGCGAGGCCAACCTCGCCGTCCGCCGTGACTTCTCCAGTTTGCAGGCGAGCCATAGGCTTCACCAATTGGGTGTCCTCCTGCGTCGAGGTCGAGATCTTGAGCAATCCCGATTCTCACGGCCCGGGAGGACGTACCCGCCGCGGCTCAGACGCCTATTGGCGGATCCAGGGCTTGCACTTTGCAGTGCTCTTGCTTGCATTGCACCGTTAAATCGCTTAGGGTCCCGGGATGGTGCGGATGTCGACGTCGCCCGGGGGGGTTTTTTTGACGCGCGTGGCAGTGGATCACGGCGAATTGGAGGCGGTTGCCGTCGGTAGGTTGGACTACCGGCATCGCCGTCAGTGTTCTGCTTGCCGCCGCGAGCGTTTCGACATCGCCGGCGGGCGGCGCAACTCGGACTGGGCAGCCGCCATCTCTCACCCAACGCTTCCCGCTCAGTCCTGCCGCGACATCTCCGGCCCAGACCACGACCGTGCCGGCACCGACCACAACCGCGTCGACGCCGCCGTCGAACGCGACCGCCCCCGCGTCCACCACCCCCACCACGACGACGGCTCCACCCCGGCGCGCTCCAACTGGCCATCGCGCGTCGCGGAGCGGCCATGGCCTGCCGCTGATCTGGCTGCTCGTCCCGATCGCTGTGTGTGCCCTGACAGGGGCCGTGATTGTCCGCCGGTTCCGAGCGCCGACCGGCGCCCCGGAACCACTCGACGAGGGGGTTGACGTGCACGATGCCGAAGACATGCCTCGTCCCGCCGGCGAAGCTCCGGACGCTGGGGAGGCGTTCAGGCTTGGCGCGCGGCTCGCGGAGCAGGGAGACCTGGCCGGGGCCGAAGCTGCCTACCGCCGCGCCGAAGTCTTGGGCGCGCTGAGACTCGGGACGCTGCTCGAGGAGAAGGGCGACCTGGAGGATGCGGAGGCAACCTATCGTCGTGCCAGCGAGCTGGGCGATGCCGTCGGCGCGTTCAAGCTTGGCATGGTGCTCGAGGAAAAGGGCGACCGGGAGGATGCGGAGGCGGCCTACCGGCGCGCCGATGAACGTGGGCATCCCCGCGCCTCTTCCAGGCTGGCCCCGTTGCTCGAGCAGCGCGGCGACCTGGCCGGTGCGGAGGCTGCCTACGCCGCTGCCGACGACCGCGGCGAAGCGGCCGCGGCGTTCGGTCTCGGGATGCTGCTCGAGCGTCGAGGCGAAGAGGCCGGCGCGGAGGCCGCCTACCGGCGCGCCGAGGAGCGAGGCCACCCCGCAGCCGCGGTCCAACGAGGCGCCCTGCTCGAACGCTTGGGCGATCTGGATGGGGCGGAGTCCGCCTACCGGCGCGCGGATCGGCGCAGCCAAGCCGAAGGCACTTTTCGTTTTGGCGTCCTGCTCGAGCAGCAAGGGAAGCTGACCCGTGCCCGCGGCGCGTACGCCCGCGCGGACGCGCGCGGTCACCCCCAGGCCGCCTTCAAGCTCGGCGTCCTGCTCGAAGCGGAGGGTGACCTGTCGCGTGCGCGGGCCACGTACCTTCGCGCGGATGAGCACGGCAGCGCCGCGGCCGCCTTCCGTCTCGGCGTCCTGCTCGAGGACGACGATCCGGCCGGTGCCGAGGCCGCGTATCGACGTGCCGAGCAGCGCAGTCACCCGAGCGCCGCGTCGAGTCTCGGCGTGCTGCTCGAGCGCCGCGGCGACCCGGCCGCGGCTGAGGCGGCGTATCGGCGTGCGGAGGAGGCCGACGATCCCGCCGGCGCGTACAACCTCGGCGTCGTGCTGGAGGAGCGGGGCAACCACGCCGGCGCTGAGGCGGCCTACCGCCGCTCCGAAGCCTTGGGCGCGCTCAGCCTGGGGAAGGTGCTCGAGCAGCGAGGTGATCTAGCCGGTGCCGAGGCCGCCTACCGGCGCGCGCAGGAGGCCACCGCCGATCCGCGTGGGCCCGCCGAGGCCCGTGCCCCCGCCGGAGCCGATGGCCCGTCCCTCGCGACCGGGGACCAGAACGCCGTGAGTGAGGTCGACCTCGACGCGCCATCACCGCGAGCGGGTGACCAGGCGAGCCCAGAGGAGGGTGAGCGGACAGTTTCAGGGGAGACCTACGACCACGCCGTCCGACAGGGACAGGACACCGTCGATTCGGCGCTCGGTATGCAGCTCGACGAAGGGGCCGAGGACGTCGGCACGGAAGCAGCCTACCGTCGGGCCGATCAGAGAGGAGATGCGACCGCAGCGTTCAACCTCGGGGGACTGCTCGCAGAGCAAGGCGATCTCGACGCCGCGGAGGCGGCCAACCGGCGCGCCGATGAGCGCGGACACGCTGCCGGGGCGTCGAATCTCGGCGTGCTGCTCGAGCAGCGGGGTGACGTGGAGGGCGCGGAAGCCGCTTATCGCCGGGCCGATGAACGGGGCGATGTCACTGGCGCGTTCAACCTCGCCAGCTTGCTCGTAGAGCGAGGCGACCTGGAGGGCGCGGAAGCGGCTTACCGCCGGGCCGATGAACGGGGCGATGCCACTGGCGCGTTCAACCTCGGGGAACTGCTCCACCGACGCGGCGATCTGGCCGGCGCGGAGGCTGCTTATCGCCGTGCGGCTCAGGATGGGCCCCCGCGGGTGGCGGAGACGGCTCGTGCGGCCCTAGACGATCTCCACGCCGCCGCCGGGGCTCGGCAAGAGCGGCAACCGCGGACTGGCCGAGCGGGGCGACTCCGGAGGCGAGGCTCTTGACGGACGGCGCGATCGACGCCCGGCTCGGCCAGTCGCGAGGCGGCTTCCTGCGGGTGGCCGCCGGGACGGGCGCCGTGCTTGCCGGCGGCTTCGTTTTTGGTGAGGATCTGGCCGTTTCGGAGGCGGCCCCCTCAGCGGCGCAGGATCGACGGATCTTTCAGTTCGCGTTGTTGTTGGAGCAGGTGCAGGCGGCGTTCTACGCGGAGGCGCTCCAGCGTGGTGCGTTGATGATTGCATGGGGACCTGCGCGAATTCGCCCAGGTGGTCGCCGCACATGAGCGCGCCCATGTCCAGTTCCTCCGCAAGGTGCTCGGCCCTGCCGCTGGCCCGACGCCCTCGTTTCATTTCGGCGACGCAACCGGGGACGCACGGCAGTTCGGTGCCGCGGCGCACCAGCTCGAGAACCTTGGGGTAGCCGCCTACAACGGACAGGGAGCCAAGCTCACCACCGATGCGATGATGCACGCGGCCGAGATCGTGTCGGTCGAGGGTCGCCATGCCGGCTGGATCGGTGCCCTGCTCGGTGAGCCGCCCGCGCCACGCGCGGCCGATCCGGGGCTTGACGCGAGCGCGGTGATGGCGCAGTTGAAGGCGACAGGATTCCTCGGGTAGCGACGTCGATGGCAGCCGGACCTCAGGCTTCACGACCGGTCGGCGATCCGGCCTCCCCCGACGATCTCGTCGGCACGCTAGCCGCGATTGATGTGGACGGCGCGCTGCGGGAGACAGCCGCTGACGCCGTGCGCGCGACCCGGAGGGAGCTACTGCGCGCGATACCGCTGGCCGCCGCGCTGGGCGCTGGGCTGCTCGCCGCGGGTGACGCCTCGGCCGCGGAGGGCTTGACGCCGAATGACACCGCGATCCTGCGCTTCGATCTCGCGCTCGAATATCTCCAAGCCGGGCTCTACACCGAGGCCGAGCGCCTCGGCGCGGTCAAGCCCAGGACGCTGACGTTCTCCCGGGTTGTAGGCGCGCACGAACGCGCGCACGCGAAGGCGATCAAGAGCTTTCTCGGCAGTCGGGCGATACCGAGCCCGTCGTTCGACTACCGGGGGGTGACCGAGGACGACGCCGCTTTCGTCAAGACCGCGGTCGCGTTTGAGGACCTGACGGCCGCGCTGCTCAAGTGGCAGGCGCCCCGGCTCGATTCCCGTTCGATCGTAGCCGCCGTCCTGACGCTGCACTCGGTGGAGACGCGCCATGCCGCGTGGATTCGGCACATCGTCGGCGTACTGCCCGCGACCACGGCGTTCGACCAGCCGGCTCCGCAGGACCAGATGGCGGAGCTCGTCGCTTCCACGCACTTCGTGACGTCGGGATGGGCGACGGTCGTAGCCAAGAAGCGCAAGCCCGGATTCACGGGCTAACGACATGACGCGGGCTCGGCTCCTTCGGGTCGCCCTGATCCTGGCGGTCGGCACCGCCGCCCTCGCCGTGCCACTGCTCAGGACGTCGGCTCAGGACGTGCGCCCCAGGGCGACGGCACGGTGACCGGCCTCGCGAGCAGCCCACGTCCGGCCTTCGCCCCCGGGCGACCGCAGTTGCTTGCCCAGAGGGTAGCCGCGTACCGATTGGCGCCCGTGATCCGTCCGGTGGCGGCGCTGCGCGCACCGGGCGGTGACGCCCGGGTGGCCACGCTCGCCACGGTGACGCCGGAAACACCACCGGATGGGTCCCACGGTCGGCGTTGGGCGGCTATCGGTTCGTGACCACTCACCTCGTCATCGACGTCCACCTCCTGCGGGCAAGACCTGCACCCGCTCCATTTCGACG
>JADGPN010000211.1 GCA_017882465.1 Solirubrobacteraceae bacterium | reverse complement strand
GTGCAATCCGGACGGAGCGGCAGCCTCGCCGGCGCGGACTCGCAGGCTGCTGAGATTCCTCAGATGCGGTCGTGTCGATCGGACTGCCGCAATGCACCAGAGGCGGCCACGCGGTCGACGACGCCCACGTGATCGCAATCACCAGGAATCTACAGGGGCCGTCGCCGCCGTCGTGCGCTCCTGGTCGTCCAAGGCGGATATCCCGTCGACGTGATCTCGGCGCCTGCTTCCCGATCATGTGACGCCAGGCAGCACGGTCCCGACAAGTCGTACAGCCGAAGGGCCAGTTCACGCACCGAACCGTCGCCGTTCCTTCCGGGACTACATGTCGGCGTCTGCTCTGGCGATGAGCATCTCGAGGGTCTCTCTCTCCGAGCGTGGCTATGCCGACGCTGATAGAAGCCTTGGTCGACCCTTTCGCGAGGCCAGCACGGATTTGCTCGACGCGCCGCCGGGAAGTTTCGAGATCGGTATTCGTGAACCCGTCACCGCCGTGGCGCACGATCCGGTCAGAGGAGCGCAGCTCCGCTTTGAGCGCGACGACGACGGTCTGCAGCAGCGCGTCCCCCGCGGCGTGGCCCGCGCGGTCGTTGAGCTCTTTGAGCCCGTCGACGTCGATGAACGCCAGCGCGAAAGGCTCGTCTGAGCGACGGGAACGTTCGATCTCGTGCTGAAGGCTCATACCCCCACGATTGCGCCGCTGGGCTCCGGTCAGGCTGTCGTGGTGCGCCTGCTCGAGCTCGAGGCGAGCGTGACCGCTGTCCGCGCTCGCGGACGCACGGTCTTCCGCTGCTAGGCGGCGATCGCTCGCCGCTCCCGCTCGGTCGGCTGCTGCGTGGTCTCGGCCAACGCCGCCCGCCATCAGGAGTTCTCGAATTATGGAATCACGCGCATCCTCGGTAATCAGGAGAGTTTCCTGTTCTTTCGCGGCGGCGCGGTCGCGCTGTTCGGCCGCGAGGTCTCTCGAGCTGGCTGTGACGTCCCGCAGTGTCGCGGTCTCATCGGGCCGCAGTTCCCGCCTGGCGCGGGAACGCAGCGAGTTCGCCGAACCGTCGGCGAACTATTCTCGGTCCACGGAGCCACTTACCGGGTCGACGCCAGTAGTGTCAGACTCGAGCCACGCGCAGGTACGCCGCGAACCGACCGCGAAACGTGGCCCACATTGAGTTCCATCAGCCGCAGACTCCGACAGCGGCTCCGAATCGCGATTCGGTGAGCCATCTTGTTAGCTCGTCGGCCGGGCATGGGCGGCTGAAGAAGTACCCCTGTGCGCTGTCGCATCCGTTTTCGATCAGGACCTCGAGCGTGCCTTCGTTCTCGACGCCCTCGGCGACGACTATCAGACCAAGGTTGTGGCCGAGTTCGATGGTCGAACGGACGATTACCGCGTCGCTGGGATCGGAGACAAGGTTTGTTACGAAGGATCGGTCGATCTTGATTTCGTCGATTGTCAACCGTTGGAGGTAGACAAGCGATGAGTGGCCAGTGCCGAAGTCGTCGAGTGCCAAGCGTTCGCCCATCGCGTGTAGCAGCTCCAGGCCTTCTGCTACGTATGCGTCGATCATGGCGTTCTCGGTTAGCTCGAGAATGAGCCTGCCCGGTGGGATTCCCCATGTCTCGGTGAGCTTGGCGACGGTGTCCCCGAGTTCGCTGTGCCGGGTGAGGCTTCGAGCCGAGATGTTCACAGCCATCGTCAGATCCAAGCCGGCATCACTCCAGACGCGTTGCTGGTGGAGGGCCTCGTTGAGCACCCAGTCCGTTAGCGGCTTGATCAGCTCGCTGCGCTCGGCCTCGGGCATGAACTGCGCGGGCGCGAGGAGTCCCTCGGTGGGATGGCGCCAGCGCACGAGCGCCTCGACCCCGGTCGTCCGCTGCCCCGCGGTGAGGTCAACCTTAGGCTGATAGTGCAGGACGAGCTCGCCGCGCGGAATTCCGTCGCGAAGATCAGTCAGGAGCGTCAGCCGGCGCGCGGCCTCATCCGCCGGGTCCGCCACGAAGACGGCTAGGCCGTTGCCTGAGCGCTTGGCCTCGCGCATCGCCAGATCGGATCTGCGAAGCAGGTCGGCGGTCGAGCGGCCGTGCTGCGGGCACAGCACAATCCCGATGCTCGCTCGCAGCTCGACGGCATCGCCACTGACGAGGAACGGGTGCTCGAACACTTCGCGGATCTTCCACCCGATCGCCGCGGCGGCCTCCACGTCGGTTTCGCCTGACGGGAGGATGCCGAACGAGTCGCCTCCAAGACGGCCGACTGTGTCGGACTCGCGCATCGCGCCGCTGAGCCGTCCGGTCACCGCGCGCAAGAGGGCGTCGCCCTTCTCGCGTCCGAACATCTCGTTGATCGTGCGGAACTTGTCCAGGTCGACCAGTAGCACAGCCCTTGACTCGTCGGCCCGATCCGCGTACGCGATCGACCGGTCCACGCGATCGGCGAACAGGGTGCGGTTCGGCAGTCCAGTGAGATCGTCGTGGAGCGCTCGGTTCGCGAGTGCCTCGGTGTACGCCGTGCGGCTTGAGACGTCGCGGATGCATGCGATCGTGAACGTGCGTGACCCGATCTGCATCTCGCTGATGCCCATCTCCATCGGGAAGCACGAGCCGTCCCTGCGGCAGCCCACGGTCTGAGTCGCCTCGGCAGGAATCCCCTTCGCGTTCAGCAAACTCCACTTAGCCCGCGCCGCCTCCGAAAATTCGTCGTGATGGGTGGGCGCGACGATCAGCTTCAGCGGCTGCCCGATCACCTCCTCCTCGCGGTAGCCAAGCAGTTGTAGTGCCGATCGGTTGAACGATTCGATCAGGCCACCTTCGCCCGCGGTCACGATCCCATCCGCCACGTTCTGCAGCACCGCGTGTGCGCGAACCTCGCTGGCCCATAGCGCCGCATTCAGAGTCGTAATCGACTCGAGCGAGCGCTGCAACTCTTGGGCCTGAACGAACAGATCAACGAAGGCCGAGACCTTGGCGCGGAGTACATCGGGAAGGATCGGCGTGAAGATGAAGTCGACGGCGCCGCTGGCGTACGCGGTGGCCGCCTCGGCCCCGTCACCTCCGAAGGCTGTCATAAACATGATCGGTGTGAACTCTGACTGAGGTCGCTGACGGATCAGTTTGGCCGTTTCGTAGCCGTCCAGGGTCGGCATCCGGACGTCCATCAGAATTATCGCGAACGTGCGACGCAGGACGGCGCGCAACGCCTCGCGGCCGGAGTCGACCTCGATCACGTTGTGACCCAGCGGCGCAAGCATCGCGCGAACCGCGATGCGCTTCGCAGCGTTGTCGTCTACAACCAGAATCGCAGGTAGCAGCACCTCGGATCCGATCGCTTTCTCGACGGGCGAATGATCGGCCATCAGCTGAGTACGTCGGTCGATTCTGCGACGGACGGAGCCGACGGGAGCCATTCGCCAAGCATGACCAAAAACTCCGCGCTATCCAGAGGCTTGGAGACGTACGCCGATGCACCCGCGTGGATGCAACGCTGCCGCTCCCCAGCGGTCGCGTTCGCTGTGATCGCAAGAATCGGCAGATCAGCACACCGCGTCATCTTGCGGATGGCTCGCATCGTCGCGTAGCCATCCATCACCGGCATCATCATGTCCACCAGCACGATGTCGATGTCTGGCGTTTGCTTGAGCACCGCAATCCCGTCCTCGCCGCTCTCGGCCGAGATCACCTCTAGCTGGCCCCGCTCGAGCAGCGTCGTGAGAGCGAAGATGTTGCGGAAGTCATCGTCAATGATCAGTGCCTTACTGCCCGCCAGGTCGCTTCCTATTGGTCGCTGCCGCAGGGGTTCCAGGGCGGCGACGTCGAGGTCTGGCAGGGCAACCGGCGCGATGTCACCGCCGACAGCCGCCGGCAGGTACACGGTGAAGGTACTGCCCTGCTCTGGCGTGCTGCTTAGTGAGATCTCGCCGCCGAGCAATCGCACCAGCTCGCGGCTGATCGAGAGTCCCAATCCGGTCCCCCCGTACTGGCGAGCCGTCGTGCCATCACCCTGCGCGAATGCCTCGAAGATGCGCCGCTGCACGTCCGCGTTGATCCCGATGCCCGTGTCGGCGATGCTGAACGCCGTCACCGCCTCCGCTAGGCCGAGGCTCGGGTGTTCCGGACTCCATCCGCTTTCGGCGCGGCTGACACGCACGGTCACCTCGCCGTGCTCGGTGAACTTGAACGCGTTGGAGAGAAGGTTCTTCAACACTTGCCGCAGGCGGCCGGGGTCGGTTGCTATGTTCGGCGGGACGTCGGGGTCAAGCTCCACGGAAAGCCGCAGACCCTTCTGATCGGCGACGTGACTGAAGTCGCGCATGAGCGCGTCGCGTAGCTCGACCAGCGGCAGCTCACTGATCTCGAGCGTGACCGTGCCCGACTCGACTTTCGCGAGATCGAGGATGTCGTTCAGCAGGCGTAGCAGGTCGGTACCCGACGAGTGGATGACGCTGGCGTACTGCACCTGCGCCTCTGTCAGGTTCTGTTCGGGGTTGTCCTCCAACTGCCGCGCGAGGATCAACAGGCTGTTGAGCGGCGTGCGCAGCTCGTGTGACATGTTCGCGAAGAACTCGGACTTGTACTTCGATGAGACGGCCAGCTGCTCGGCTTTCTCCTCGACTAGGCGTTTGGCGAGCTCGACCTCTTCGTTCTTGCGCTCCACCTCGATGTTCTGATCAGCCAGACGGCTCGCCTGCATTTCAAGATCCTCGTTGGAGGTCCGCAGCTCCTCCTGCCGAGATCGCAGCTCCTGCGCCTGGAACTGGGACTGCTTGAGCAGGTTCTCGGTGAGGGTGTTGGCTTCGATTGTGTTCAGCACCAGTCCGATGCTCTCGGTGAGCTGGTCAAGGAACGCCTGATGGGTGGGGCTGAATCGGCTAAAAGACGCCAGCTCCACGACGGCTCGGACGGATCCTTCAAACAGGATCGGCAGCACTATGACGTTCAGCGGTGGTGAGTCACCGAGGCCGGAGCTGATCCTGACGTAGTCACCCGGGACATCGGTCAGGAGGATGCGTTCCTTCTCTACGGCACACTGGCCAACGAGGCCCTCCCCGAGACGAAATTGGCTCGCTAGGTGCTTGCGTTCATTGAAGCCGTATCCGGCCTGGAAGCGCAGCACCGGCTCGCCGCCGTCTTCGAGGCTCACCAGCGTGAAGAACACTCCGTGTTGAGCGGACACCAGCGGCGCCAGCTCCGAGAGGATCATGCTCGAGACCGTGGCCAGATCGCGCTGGCCTTGCAGCATGCGCGTGAAGCGCTCGAGATTGGTCTTCAGCCAGTCCTGCTCGGTGTTCTGGCGTGTGGTCTCCCGTAGATTGCGAATCATCTCGTTCAGCTTGTCCTTGAGCACGGCGACCTCGCCGCTCGCCTCGACGTTGACCTGCCGTGTCAGGTCTCCCTCGGTCACCGCGGTCGCGACGTCCGCGATCGCCCGAACCTGGTTCGTGAGATTGGCCGCGAGTTGATTGACGTTGTCGGTGAGGTTCTTCCACACACCGGCGACCTCCGCGGACTGGGCTTGCCCTCCGAGCTTACCCTCGACCCCCACCTCGCGGGCGACTCTGGTCACCTCGGAGGCGAATCGGTTGAGCTGATCGACCATCGCGTTAACGGTGTTCTTCAGCTCGAGGAACTCGCCCTTGACGTCGGCGGAGATCTTTTTGCTCAAGTCGCCGTTGGCGACCGCTGTTGTCACGTCGGCGATGTTGCGCACCTGCCCGGTGAGGTTTCCCGCCATCAAGTTGACGTTGTCGGTCAGGTCCTTCCACACACCGCCGACCTCAATCGTCACAGCGGCGGCCTGGCCCAGCTTGCCCTCGGTCCCGACCTCGCGAGCCACACGGGTCACCTCGGAGGTGAACCGGTTGAGCTGATCGACCATGCCGTTGATGGTGTTCTTGAGCTCGAGCACCTCGCCGTGAACGTCTGCGGTGATCTTCTTGCTCAGATCCCCATCGGCGACCGCGCCGATCACGCGCTGCATCTCGCTGGTGGGACGCACCAGATCATCGATCAGGCTGTTGACCGAATCGATGCTCTCAGCCCAGACGCGATCCGACCCCCGCAACTCGACGCGCTGGGACAGCTTGCCATCCGTGCCCACGACACGACTGACCTTCGCCAGCGCACTACCAAGCGTCTCATTCGCCGCGATCACATCATTGAGCGTGTCGGCAATCTTGCCCGCCACGCCCGTCCATTCGAGCGGCATGCGGACGCTGAAATCGCCGTTCTTGACGTCCGTCAGTACGCCCAGCAACACCGCCTCGTCGAGCCTGGCCGCGATTTCGCCGTCCGGATCACCCATCGCCGGCTCTATCGCTGCAACCTGCCTCGTCGAGCGCTTGGTGCTTGTCTCCACGGTGATCCCTTGCTTCGGGCGGAGCCTCGACCGGAGCCTCCAGTCCAATAGAGCGCGCGGGTCAACTCTGCTCTTCGAAATGCCAATGCGTCCAGGTGGACGGCACTGCCTTGCTGTGATTCGCAAAAGCGACCTATGAACCGACGGTCGCCGCTGCGTCCTGTGTCGCTTCGACCTGTATCGGCACAAACGCTCAGCCACTTGAGCGTCTTGGGAGACGCGCGGTATGACTAGGAGCCCCAGCGTTCCGCTCGCTCCCCGCGATGCCGCGCAACATTCGTTGGCTTACACGAAGCTGATCAGCTCGGCTGGCTCCAAGATGAAGCCAGCCCACGAGCGCGAGTACCGATAGCGCTCACGCACGACGGGCCGCGCCGCTTTAGCGAACTGCTCGCGCAGGCCGAAGGCCCACGTGAAGTCGTAGGGCGCTGGCATCTTTCCGACCGGAACCCCGCCGGGCCCCTCGGCATTCTGAGTGGGTAGCGTCCGGTTTGGCTGAGAGCCTGGCGAGCTTCTGATCCTCGATCATGGGAGCCTGGCATGCACGATCTGGACCTGTTTCAGCGAGCCCTTGGCCTTGAGGAGCCATGGGAGGTGGTTGACGTCAAGTTCGATGCTGGGAGGCGTCGTCTGGATCTGCGGATTGACTTCCCGAAGGGGTCTCGGTTTCGGTGCCCGGAGTGCGGTGCGGCTGGATGCAAGGTGCACGACACCGAGCCGCACACGTGGCGGCATATGAACTTCTTCCAGCATGAGGCGTATCTGACGGC
>JADGPN010000210.1 GCA_017882465.1 Solirubrobacteraceae bacterium | reverse complement strand
GGAAGGGCGAGAGGTCGCCCGCGTCCCAGGCCTCGCGCAGCCCGGGGGCGCTGAGGTCCCAGTCGGGGCGGATCTCGCTCGTCACGGCGCGCAGGTCACGGCGGAGGTCGTCGACCGAGGGGCGCCCCCAGAACCAGTAGCCGTTGTAGATGCTGTGGATGACGAGCCCGGGCCCCAGCACGAGCGTGTACGGGATCATCGGATCGTTCTCGGGGTCGGTGTACTCCTGGATCTCGAGGTCCTTCTGGACGATCCGCTCGGGGTCGGAGAGGAAGGTCCACTGGGCGCCGACTGAGGCGCGGAATTCCTGGAGCGTGTGATGGGGGTCGGTCGCGATCGTGACGATCTGGGTGTAGGCCACGGCGATCTGTGGATAGAACGCGGCGAGCTGGAGGTGCTGCTGGTGCTCTTTCGGGCAGTAGTGGCCGCGCGCGAGCGTGAGGATCAGCGGGTCGTCGCCCTGCAGCTCGCTGAGACTGCGGGGGGTGCTCGTGTGATCGGGCAGCTCGTAGTCCGGGAAACGTGCCGCCGGGTGCGATGTCGGAGCGCATCGTGGGAGCCCTTTCAGTGTGCGACGCGAGCCCGGTCGACGTCAGAGACGGGCACCACGACGACCTCGAGTTTCATGTCCGCGGTCCCACGTTTGTGGATCCGGGTCGTGGCTTCACTGCTCACTTCGCTGCTGTTCACGTTGACCCTCCGTAGGTTTGTGTCGGTATCAGGCTCGCGCCTCGGGTGGGCGGGTCCCGCCCTTCGAGTCCCCGGCAGGTGCCCGTTGTCGGCTGTTCACTGATGGGAAATACCATACTCTCAGAGCTTTACCGGCTTCAGGTATTTCACCCATCCGCGTACGGCCGAAGGCCACCTCAACTAGCACTAGCCGGAAACGAGCTGCTGGCCACCATCGACATCGACGTCGTAGGTCGCACCCGTGAGCGCAGTGTTGGTCATCACATGCGCGGCGAGCGCTGCAACGTCGGCCGGGCCGACGACGCGCCGGATGGGGAGCGTGGCGCGCAGCTGACTGCGGCGCTTATCGAGTTGGTCGCTAAGGATCGATGCCGACAAGGGTGTGTCGACGAATCCGGCGGCGATCAGATTGACTCGGATGGGCGCGAGTTCGAGCGCCAGGTTGGCTATGAGAGCGGGCATCGCGACCGTGACCGTCGACGCGACCGTGAGGTCGAGGCCGGGACGGCGACCGCCGGTGCCGCCCATGAACAGCAGCGCCCCTCCGGGTCGCACTTTGCCGGCGGCGTTGCGGGCCACCTCGAGTGTCAGCATGAGGTGCTCGTCGAGGGCTTGGCGCGTCTGCGCGTAGTCCATGTCGGCCAGGCGGCCGTATTGCGGCTGGCCAGCCGTGACCATCACGTGGTCGATCGGTTTCGGCAGCTCTTGGAAGAACCGCTCGAGGGAAGCCGGGTCAGTCGCGTCGAAGGCCGCGCTGCTCAGCGCCCCGAGTTCGCTCGCGGCGTGTTGTAGGCGCTCGGGATCACGGCCGGTCAGGATGACATCGGCGCCCTCGGCGCGGGCTCGCCGGGCTACCTCCCGCCCGATGCCGGCGCTGCCGCCGATCACTACGACGGTCTGCCTGAGCAGCTCCGGTTCGCGCTCGGTGGGCGGGGCGACGGTTGCTGTGGTCATCGTCTCTCCTTCCCTCAACTCGCGATTGGCGGTCCCGCGCCGACCGGCTTTGACGCTGCCGCCATCTCGCCGCGGAGTGCCTTCAGCGCGGCGACGTAGATCTCCGAGAACGTCGGGAACGGCTGGATTGTGTCGGCTAGGACGTCGAGTGGGATGTGGGCGCGGATCGCCAGCGTGGCCTGCTGCAGCCACTCGCCTGCCTCGGGGCCGAGCGCGTAGGCGCCGGTCAGCCGCTCGCCGTCGCTGAGCAGCGTCAGGAAACCCTTGTCGTCGGCGTACGCGCGCGTGTAGGTGGCGGTCTTCGATACCTCTGACACGGGAACCATGGCACTGAAGCGGCCTGCGGCCGCGCCCACCGCCGCGGCTTGCGGGTCCGTGTAGACGACCCGCGGAACGGCCTCGTAGTTGGCCTTTCGCGGCGACCCGAGGATGTTCGCGGCGACCACGTCGCCCTCGTACTTGCCGACGTGGGTCAGCGGCCAGAGGCCGTTGACGTCGCCGATCGCCCACAGACGCTTCGCCGCGCGCAGGTGCGCGTCGACCGGAACTCCGTGAGCGTCCGGCTCGACGCCGACGGTTTCGAGGCCGAGCCCGCGCACCCGCGGGCGCCGGCCCGTGGCGACGAGCAGCCGGTCGCCGCTCAGCTCTCGCCCGTCGTCGAGCTCGAGGACGTAGTCCTTCCCGTCGCGTCGCGCGGCCGTGGCGTTCGCCGACAGCACGAGCTCGATGCCCTCGCGGCGTAGAACCTCGCCGAGCGCCTCACCCAGCGGCGCCGGCTCCCGGGCGAGCACATGCTCGGCCATGTCGATGACTGCCACCTCGCCGCCGAGTCGACGCACGGCCTGCGCCATCTCTACCCCGACCGGCCCGCCACCCAGGATCAGCAGGCGGCGGGGAATGGCCTTCATGGACGTCGCCTCGCGGTTGGTCCAGACGCCTTCGAGCTCGCGCAGGCCCGGGACGGGCGGAACGACCGGATCGGCGCCGTTCGCGACGACCACGTGGTCGGCCGTATGGCGCACGCCGTCGACCTCGACGACGCCCGGGCCGGCGAGCCGGCCAGTGCCGCGCAGCAGGTCGATGCCATGATCGGCCAGCCAGCGCTCCTGTCCGGCATCGGAGTAGTCCGAGACCATGAAGTCACGCCACGCAAGCGCCGCCTCGACATCGACCTCGGCGCTCGCGGCCGCCTCCCGCGCCCCATGGACCGCCTCGCCCGGCCGCAGCAGCGTCTTCGACGGAATGCACGCCCAGTACGAACACTCCCCTCCCACCAGCTCGCGCTCTACGATGGCCACGCGCAAGCCGCCCTCGGCCAAAGCGCCCGCACAGTGCTCGCCCGGCGAGCCCCCGCCGAGAACGATCACGTCGTAGTCGCTGTTCATGTCGGCAGCTCCTCGTCGGCGCGCTCGCGCACCATGTAGAGCGCGTACCAGTCCGGCCAGTCCGGGTCCGCCTTGCCCGTCCGCTCCTCGTGCATGCCGTGTGCTTCGGCCGCCCGCCTGAGGGCGTCCGCGAGATCGCTCACGGACTCGTACGTCGTGGCCATCCGCCTCTCCTTTCAGCGGCCAGGAAGCCGCGTCTTGATCTCTTGGAGCAGCCACCCGTTGCCGTCCGGATCGCTAAAGGCGGCGAACGAGCCGTAATCGGCATGTCCCGGAGCCGGACCGCTCACGCGTCCCTCGGTCCCGGCGTGATGGAAGACCCCCGTCACGTCGTGGAACGGTTCGCTGACGTCGACCCCGCGCCCGATCAGGTCTGCACGGGCCTCGTCGATGTCGTAGACGGTGAGCTGCAGGCCCTCCGACGAGCCGGGCGGGGCTGACGTGACCCCCTTGCCGAAGATGATCGAGCAGACGGAACCCGGAGGTGTCAGCTGCACCACCCTGTAGCCATCATCGACCGCAAGATCGGCGTCGAGCCGCCACCCCAGCGTCTCGTAGAAACGCTTCGCCCGATCGACATCCGACACCGGCACGACCACGACCTCGAGCCTAACCTCCCCGGCCTTCACCGGAGGGCTGCCAGTCGCGCCTTCGCTGCTCACGTGGACGCTGCTCATCTCGGCCTCCGTCCGTTGGTGGCGCCAGGGCGATGCGGCCTCGCCGACCCGCGCAACGCGCCGCAACGACGGCTGGAAGGCCTTCCCGGTCGCCCCCTCGACCGTTCTTCGACCGAGGACGCCTCGTTGAGTGTGGCCTCACTCTTCCTCTCATTCGAGCGAAAGTCAAGGTCCTGTCGCAGAGTCGCGAGGTGGCACCACTCCGGCGCCCTGACCCGCCGGCGATGAAGCGCTCGCACGCCCACCGAGGCGACTACCGCCCCGCGCTGCAGCGATGCGAATACCAGCTGTCCGAACTCGTTGCGCGGGTCCTCCTATCCACGCCAGGCGGGGCGGCGTCGCACTTTGCGCGACAGCTCGTGCAAGGAGCGGAGCGGGGCTCTGCTCGAGTCTTCGGTCGAGAGAGGAAGCCGCCGCATTCAGGCCGTCCGTCGAGCGACGGAGGCGAAGAAGGTCTGGTAGGCGGTGACGAGGTCGGGGTCTGTCGGGAGCGTCTGTTGGTCGACGAGTGTCTTGGCCTCAGCGATTACTCGCCGGTCGTGGCCGGCGATTTTGGACGCGAGCTCGTTGACATTATCCTGGACCTCGGCTTCGGGAAGCGCGCGTTGACGATGCCGTACAGCTCGGCAGTGGCTGCGTCGATGACGACGGATCCGAGGATCAGCTCGAGCGCGCGCGCGACCGATGAGGGCGGGAAGGCGTCCGATCGCGCCGCCGCCGGGGACGACTCGACGACTGACCTCGGGTTGATCGATGGCCGCACCTTCCAGACTCGCGAATCGGAGATCGCACGCCAGCGCGAACTCGATCCCACTCCTCGGCTGGCGCCGCGGATCAGGGCGATCGAGACGGCCGGCAATCGGCTCAAGCGGGTTGTGAGGTCAAGCCACGGCGGCAGTCGGCTGGGGCCCGGATCACTGGGCGTCTCGGCGGCACACCAAGATGGGGGTTCTTACAGGATTGTGGGGAGTTTCTGCGACTGTTCTTCATCGTGCCGAGCATCCTGCGTTGCGAGTCGTATGACCAGCGCGTTCGCATGCAGCGCCGCCTCCGCGGCCGTCAACGTCGTCGTCCTGTGGTTCTGCGCGCCCGCGAACCGCGGGGCGCGCCGCCATGAACCGATGCAGCAGCTGTGCGTCGCCTTCGGATCGAGTCGCGCCCACCGTGACCCCGCGGCCTGCGGTTGATGCCGGCAGCTGGCGATCACAGCCCGGCCTCGCCGGGCGGGGAGCCGCAGGTCCCCGGCCCGGTTGCACCCGGAGAGCCTGCACCCCACCGTGTCACGGCCCCAGCGACCGCCGGCGAAATCTCGGGTGCCAAGAGGGCAGGCCGAGCCCTCCTGATGATGATGGGCGGCATTGCGTTTGCCGTCCTGGTCGGCCTCAGCACCGGCGTTATCCCGCTCCCCGGCGACCACGACGGCAGCCAGAGCACTCAGATCAGCGCCCAAGCGTCGCTGGCGGCCCAGCGGACGGCGGCCAACAAGCAGTGGGCGTCGGCGATGTGCACGAACATCCAGGACTGGAAGAACGAGATCCAACGCGACGAAACGAGCCTCAACCTCGGTTTCGGTCCGCTGGCCCGAATCCAGGACGCGATCGCCACGACCACTCGCATGCTGAACAAGCTCAACCAGCTCGGACTGCCACCGGCCGCGCAAACCGCGCCGGCGCGAGCCGGGATCGACCAGCTCCGCTCCGCCATCGAGTCGCGCGTGCACAACATCGAAAGCGCCACGGGTAGCGTCGCGACCGGGAACCTCGCGGCGATCGGCACCCTCCTCAGCGACCTCGAGAACAGCAATGTTATGGGAACACAGATCGTCAACAAAATCCGCCACGTCGTATCCGTCGATCTCGGGCTCTCGCTCGTCGAGACCCGCGCCTGCCGACAGCTCGTCGGAATCCCCATCTGAGCCACCCGCCAAACACGCACCCACCGAACGGGCCCAACGAGCTTCCCGAGCGAGTACGTCGCAAAGCAAATGAAGCGTCTTACCAGCGCGAAATCGACGGCCCGTCCCGGGCGGAAGGGGAACTCCGAGGCGAGCATCGCCGGCGCTGGCATTCGTCGCATTGCACAAGTCCGGCAAGTCGCGATCGGCTCGACAAGAGCAGAAGTCCGGGCGATCTGCAGCAGGACCTCGGAGTAGCGGGCGGCGAGCCTGGACGGCGACTCCCGTTGCCCAGGCACAGGGGTAGTTTCGCCGTCGGACGTGTCCAGGGGCGTGGGGGCCCTCTGACCGAGGACCGGCACGAACGGGCTAACGCGCTGCGTTGGAGGGTGCTTGGCCAGGTAGCCGATGTACAGCGGCCTCAGCGCTACGCCTAATTCACCCTCGCCTGCGTGCCGGAGGTCACCCAGGCTCATGATCGAACTGCCGACGTCCGCTTCGACATGCTCCAAGTCGCCCGCGGCGGCCTCCGCGGCAGGGATCGCTCGGAGCGGTGACCAGAAGAACCCCACGTCGAGACGCCCCACCGCGCGCCGACGCGCCTGCCGATAGAGCTCATCCGTTGGTAGCGCCTCAAGCTCGGCCTGATAGGACCTGTCATTCATAACTGGCCCGGCTACATCCCCACCGGAACCTCAGCGCCCAGCTTCGCGAAACGGCGTCGCCCAGCGATTGGTGCCGCCCGCCGAGTGCTGGCCAGGTCCATCGAACCCGAGGATGTGTCCCACTTTCAGCATCGTACCGTCGGCGATCACCACCCAGGCGTGCGCCGACAGCCTGGCTGAGGGATCGGCGCCGAGCAAGTTAGGGAGCCCACCAGACGTAATTGTCGTAGGTCGCGCGCCAGCTTCGAAGGGATCCCAGTTGAGGGGCACAAGGAAAGGAGGCGCATGCGGAGTCATCGCGATCGGCCTCGTCGCCGCGTTCGCTTCGCACGCTCCCGCATCGCAGGCCACAACGCCGGCACGCCCCAACCCCCAAGCCTTATGGCAAGCCTATCCGCTCACGCCGACACGCACGCAGCCCGCACCATTGCGGCCAGGCGCTCCCGCCAACCGGCCACATCAGCAACCGCCAGCGCGTCCACGCGCTGGCTTGAAGGATCAACGGTCCGGGCCGACGCTGGCGCTTATCGCCGCGGTCGCGGGTGGTTCGCTTCTCGTATTCATCCTTCCAGCGACTCTCCTACTGCGAGCGAGGAGACGGACCGCTGCGCTCGCCGAGCCGGCGGCCAGCTCCCACGCGGGGACGTCTGCGTCGTCACCGAGCGTCGAGCGCGCCGCGCTGGCTGCGTCCGCGCGATCCGGGTCGCGCTCGAGACGATGGGCCGAAACGCAGTCTCCCCACTCACGGCCGCCGCCGGAACCGGCTTCGGTGTCCCTGGCCGCCCCCCCAAGCAGCGCTCCGGCGCCGCGATCCCCCCCGACCACTCCCGGTCCCCCGACCGCGCCGCCGTTGCCGTTCGGGCTGATCGTCGAAGCGCTGAATGACTCCGCCCCGGACCCGGCTCCGCGGAGCCCCGTCGAGCCACTCCCCGCCACC
>JADGPN010000209.1 GCA_017882465.1 Solirubrobacteraceae bacterium | reverse complement strand
GGGCTGTTGGTCGCCCGCTTGGCCGCCAGCGGAGAGCCGAGCAGCGGGACCCCGGACAGCCAGCGCCCGACGCGTATTGGCAGCCGCCCCTTGCGCGCCGCCCAGCGCATGACTAGGACGATGTACGCGACGGACGTGACAAGCACGAAGCACGCCGCCGGAAGTCGTCCGTGCACGTCCGCCGTGTACGAGGCCACGGCGATCGGCGCGGCGAGGGCGAAGCAGATGGCGAGGGTCGGGACAACGGCGTCCCGGTAGTCGCGAGCGGGCAACTCAAAGCGCCAGTGGACCATCGTCACCTGAACCAGTGCCCCACCGGTCAGCGCCACCGCGGTGCCTACGAGCACGCCCCAGAGCCCGAAAATGGGGGCGAGCATCGCGGTCAACGCCAGGTTTGCGAACGCCGTGCCGATGGCCGCCCGCGCTGCTATTCCGGGGTGACCTGCGGCGGCCGCCACCACGTAGCCCACGCCCGAGGAAACATTCGCCAGGTAGGCCAGTGAGAGCGCCGCCACGATGATCGGGGTGCCCGGCGGGACATGCGCGAGCCATGCCGTCAGCAGCATCGGCGCGACCGCGGCCGCCAGGATCAGTGGCGGGAAGCCCGCCGCCACCGTGATCTTGAGCAGACGGCCGTACCGGCGCTGGACCGGCTCGAGACCTGCGCTCGATATGTCGGCGGTTAGCGTCGGCAGGAGCGCGGTCAGCGGATAGACGCCGACCTGGCGCGCCGCAAACGCGACACGATTGGCCAACTCGTACGCACCCGCGGCGCTGGGGCCCACCGCCAGCGCGATCAAGATCTTGTCGGTCTGGTAGTTGACCAGCTCTGTGAGGCGGACGACCTGATTCTTCAAGCTGTAGGCGAAGAACTCGCCGACGCGCCTGCGCGCGGGCCAGGCCATGGGGATCTCGCCCTCGGTCTGCAGCACGAACACGATCACGACGAGCACTGCGACAGCGCCGGCTGCCGCGTTCGCCAGCGCGTAGCCTGGAAGGCCTGCGCCGAACGCAATCGACCCGACGCTGGCGACGAAGTTGATCGTGGCGCCGACGACCAGCGCCGTGTTCGGCGCGACCATCCGGCGAAGCCCGACCGGGTAGGCAACCACCACGTTGCGCAGCAGCGCGGCGAACAGCAGCAGCGCGCTGGAGAGCAGCACCACCCGCATATCTCCCACCGAGATTCCGTGCAACGCACGACTGAGCGGTCCGGCGGCGATCAGCGCAGCGCCGATCAGCGCAAGGCTCACACCGGTGACCGACAAAGTCCCCAGGCCGATGTACTCGCCGCAGGCGCGCTTATCATGGTGATGCTTGGCGATGAACCGCGACAAGGACGCGCCGACGCCGAGGTCCAGCAGCGCCACGTACTGCGCCAGGGCGCCGGTCAGGGCCCAGATCCCGAACTGCCGCAGCCCCAGACCCGCGATCACCACCGGGGCCGACACGAAGCTGAAGATGTAGCCGACCATCAGCGGCGCGGACTGCGCCACGGTGTTTCGCAGCAGCGAAGGCCCTCGTCGATGAGCAGTCATCATCGAAGCAATCCACCTCCCGCGGGCGCTTGGGGTGGCCCGCGCTCCATCTCGGTTAGGCCGACGAACTGGGCTTGTGCACAAAGCGTCACGCCGACGCCTCCGCGGGTTCGGACTTGCAAATCGCGCCTGTTGCCTGCGGGGTTAGCTGACGGGCTAGCGCTTGTTCAAAAGCGCATCCCGCGGATCACCGCGGGACTCGCCCCAAGAAGAATTGGGCTCCCCGTTTCCCTCGGGCTGGCCGTCCCGGGGACTCGGCAGTGGCGACGATATCAAACCGTCCCGTGGGTACCTGCACCATCGCCATCAGCGGCAGCGTTCGGCCTCTCCGGAGTGACGAGAAGCCCCGCGAGCGACGGCGACCCCTTCGGCCCCGCGGCGCCCTCAGTCCCGAAGCCCGATCGGAAGCCCCCTGTGGAGCGAAGCCGGGGTTTCGCCGCGACGCGCCTCGGGATCACGAGCTCGCATCGCCGCCGCGAGCTCGAGTCCACAGACTGCCGCCCGACGCGCGCGATCCCTGACGCCATCGGCGTTTGCGAGAATCCCGCCGCGAGGTCACCCTCGTCCTTACAAGCAGGAGGTCACTGGTTCGAGCCCAGTACCGCCGATCGGGAAAAAGGGGGTCCATGGGTCACGTCGTCGTCTCTCGTCTCGCCTACGCGCATCCGGGTGGTGAGCTGCTGTTCTCCGACGTCTCGTTCCGCATCTCAACGGGCGCGCATGTCGGCTTGGTGGGAGCCAACGGCGTCGGGAAGAGCACGTTGTTTCGCGTGCTCGCGGGCGTGCTGAGCCCCGGCGAGGGCGACGTCTCGGTGGGCGGTGTCGTCGGCTACATGCCCCAGGACGTCGGGGCCGGCGGGGACTCGCGCAGCGTGCGAGAGCTGCTGTTGTCGCTGGCGCCCCGGGCTGTCCGGCTGGCGGGGGAGAGAGTGCTCGGCTACGAGGCGGCGCTCGCGGCCGGCGACGTCGATGCCGGAATGAAGCTGGGCACGGCGATCGCGGATTGGTCCTCGCTCGGCGGATACGAGCTCGAGGGGCAGTGGGACGCGTCCTGCCGCAGGATCGTCAGGGCTTCGTTTGACGAGCTTGCCGATCGTCCGGCCGTCACGCTCTCCGGAGGCGAGCGCAAACGGCTGGTGCTGGACGCGCTGCTGGCGTCGGACGCCGATGTGCTGCTGCTCGACGAGCCCGACAACTTCCTCGATGTGCCCGCGAAGCTGAGCCTGGAGCAGCAGGTCCGCGCGTCGAAGAAGAAGACGGTGTTGATGATCTCCCACGATCGCGAGGTGCTCTCGGGCGCGGTTGGCTCGATCCTGACGCTGGAGGGAAACGGCGCGTGGCTGCATGGCGGGCCCTACCCCGCCTATCCCTCCGCGCGTGAGCAGCGCCAGCGGCGCCTCGGCGACGCGGTGAAGCGCTGGCGTGACGAGGAGCGCCGGCTCCATGAGCTGATGAAGACCTTCAAGGAGCGGGCGCGCTACTCGAGCGACTGGGCCAAGAAGGCCGACGCGGCAGAGACGCGGTGGCGCCGCTTCCGCGCGGGTGGGCCGCCGCCCTCGCCGGTCACTGACACGTCGATTGTCGTTCGGATGCGCGGGGGCGACTCGGCCCGGCGCGTGCTGGACCTGCGATCGCTGGGAATCACCGAGCTCGTTTCGCCGTTCTCGGACGAGATCCATTTCGGCGAGCGAGTCGGTGTGCTCGGACCCAACGGGTCGGGCAAGAGCGAGCTGATGCGCGTGCTCGCCGGCGAGCGGGATCCGGACGGCGGTGAGCTGGTGATCGGGCCGCGGGTCTCGACCGGCTTCTTCACCCAGCTTCAGTCGCGCGGCGATCTGGCCGGGCGCCCCGTGCTCGACGTCGTCCTGGACCGGGTCCGCGGCGGCGGCGTTCAGGCTGCCATGGGCGCCCTGGCCCGCTACGGATTGGCCGAAGCAGGACAGCGCTCCTACGACGTGCTCAGCGGTGGCGAGAAGGCGAGACTCGAGATCCTGGTGCTCGAGCTGGAGGGGCACAACCTGCTGCTCCTCGACGAACCCACGGACAACCTCGATATCGAGTCCTCGGACGCACTCGAGAAGGCGATCGGCGGGTTCGAGGGGACCGTGGTCGCCGTGTCCCACGATCGGGCCTTCCTGCGAACCATGGATCGCTTCCTGATGGTGCTGCACGACGGAGCGGTGCTCTCGCTGCCGTCGTACGACTCGGCTCTGGAGGCGCTCGTCGATCCCGCCCGTGCGGGACAGGTGCGCTTCGCAAAGGTCCTGTAGCCGATTCTGGGGGGCGCGACAGGGCGCTTGGTGGTCGTGACAGGTGTCACAACATGCGCGGGCCCGCGCTCACCGGCGTGCCGTGATCGGCCGTCTCACTCGGGGTCGAGGATCTCGATCCCCAGTGCGGCGGCCCAGCTCCCGGCCATCCCGACGATGTCGGCCCATTCCAGCGCCGCCCCGCGAAGGTTCTCGATTCCCTCCAGGGCTGAGAGGTCACAGCGGCGAAACTCGCAGCGCCGCATCCGGGCTCCGCGCAGGTCCGCCTCGGTGAGGTCACAATGGTGGAAGCGGACAGATTCGAGCCAGGCTTCGAGGAAGTCGCTCTGGGCGAGCAGGCAATCCACGAAGGTGACCCGCTCGAGGCGTGAGAAGCCGAACGACGCCAGATCCACGCGGCAATCGCGAAACGTGACGTCGCGGAGGGCGGCCTCGTGGAGGTGGATTCCGGTCAGGCGGCTGGTTTCGATGCGCACCCGGTTGACGGCCGCGCGGTCGGCACGGACGTTGGCCAGGTTGCAACCCGTCAGGACCGCGTGCGTGAGTCGCAGGTCCGCAAGCTGTGAGCCCGAGAGCTCGACGTTGATGAGTCTGGACGCCGCAAGGCTCACGCCGTTGGCGCGCTGCTCGGTGAGCACGACGCCGGTCAGCTCGAGCTCCGCCACCGACTCATCGTGCGCGAGCGCCTTGATCTCGCCCGGGTCGAGCTCAGGCGGAAGATCAGGTGCCAGCGGTGCGCTGGCTGCGGGCCGGGACATGACGCACAGGCAACCATGTCTTCGTCGCAGCGACCATGAACACGGTGTGCGTCGCACCGCACTCGATTGCGGTATGTGCACGGACCCGAGCCGCGCCCGGATCAATCGCCGGCCGGAGCGGAGGTCAGGCGCAATTCCTGCTCGCCGATCCTGACGATGTCCCCCGGATGAAGCTGCCGGCCACGGCGCGCCTCGGACTCACCGTTCACCGACACCGCCCCGGTGGCGAGAAACGCCTTGACCTCGGCTCCGCTGTCGATCACCCCGGCCAGCTTCAGCAGCTGTCCGAGCCGGATCATCCGGCCTCGGATCGGCACGTGGCGCACCATCGGCCTAACGATGACACTCAGCGAATGCTGACCTGGGCAACAGTGCTGGTGGTGTGATTGGCGGCGTCAGTCAGGAGGGCTCCGACGGTCAGCGTGAGGGTCTGCCTGTGCCTGTTGCGCCGATTGCGGTTGAACCGGAGCACGTCCCGGACCCGCGTAAGCAGAGCGCCGGATTCGACCAGCGCGCGGCCGGCGACGGCGATGGTCAGCCTGCCCTCCGGCTTGGCCAATCGCACCAGAAGCTTCCCCCGCGCGATGCTCAGTGAGTAGCGGCCCCCGCCGGCGATCGTGGTGCCGTGTGCCACGCGCGCGAGGCGGGGGTCGTAGCTCAGGCCCCCGGCCAGGCCAATCGCGAACGACTTGATCAGCGGAGCGCTCGCGCCGGCCTGTAACGTGAGACGCAGCCCCGGCTTGTTCGACGCGAGGCGGCTCAGCTTCAGCCGGGTCGCGTTCGGAGGGCCGACAGTCTGCAGCACATGGACCCCGTCGGGAGCGCCGAAGAAGACTGTGTTCCCGGCGACTGCGACGTCGTTGCCGGCCGCTGAGACGTTCACGTCGACGGCGCCGGTGGCGGACTGTTTGCCCGCCCAGCCGCTGGGCGGCTCGATGTAGGTGTGGAGCACTCCATTGCACGGGCAGAAGTAGTGATCGTCGTAGTCGACCTCGGCAGCGGTGCGGCCGGAAATCGCCACCGATGGTCCCGCCCCGTAAACGGGAGCGGGGTAGGTGAGCGTGGCGCGCTGATGGATGATGGGGTGCCATCCCTTCGCGGGCTCCACGAAGACATTCACAGCTCCGGAGCTCGCGCCGGCGACGATCGTGGGCCCGGAGATTGCGACCGAGTAACTGACGGCGCCGTACGCATTGGAGTTCGAAGCCGTCAGCCTTGCCGCCTGGTGAATCGTCCCGGACCAGCCGCCGGCCGGCTCGGTGAAGACGTACAGGTCGCCGCGCCCGCCGGTGGCTACAACCGTGCGTCCCGACACGGCGACGTCGCGGAGTCCCACCCCGTTGGAGGTGGTCAGCTTGGCCGTCTGGTGAAGCGTTCCCGCCCAGCCCGCGCTGGGTCGGACGTACACGTAGACCGAGCCCCCGCCGGTCGCTACCACCGTCGAGCCCGATGCCGACACCGAGCCCCCGAGCCGTGTGTGCGCCGTGGCGCCTGCCGCGGCGAGCCTGGCCGCCTCGTGTTGGGTGCCCGACCAACCGCGGGCGGGCCGCGTGAACACGTACACGGAGCCCGGGCCAGGCGCACCGCTCACCCGCTGGCCGGCGAAGATGCTGGGACCGGAGATCGCGACCGCTCCGAACTGCGCGCCATCGGTCGCACTGAGCCTGGCCGCCTCGGTTTCGCTCGACCAGCCACCGACGGGTTGAGCGAATACGTACAACACGCCGCGCGAGTACGTCTGGGCGTCGATTTGCGGGTCAGCCACCACGGTGCGGCCGGATACGGCGACCGGCCCGAAGCTGCCCAGCGCGGAGCCGACGGACGGGCTCAAGGTCGCCGACTGTGTCCTGCTCGACCAACCTCCGGACGCCTCGGAGAACACGTATGCCGAGCCGCGGGCGCCAGCCACGATCGTCGGGCCCGAGATCGCGATCGACTGGATCGGCACCGGGCCCGCCGGGGCGCCGGGAACGTCGCTCACCGCGGTCAGCTTCGCATTCTCATGAAGCGTCCCGCTCCAGCCGATGGCCGGTTCCGTGAACACGTAGGCCGCATCGGCTCCACCGTCGAGACCGCCCGTCGCGATCGTCTGGCCCGAGAACGTGGCCGCGGCGCCGGGGCCCTGCCCGGCGGATCCGTCGGAGGACACGAGCTTCGCGGATTCGTGCACGGTCCCTGCCCACCCACCCGGAGGCTGGGTGAAGATGTACACCGCGCCGGGGGCACCGGCCGTCGCGGCAACCGTCGGCCCGGAGATCGTCACGCTGGAGAAGTTCCTGAGGCTCGGCCGGTCCGAGGGCGTCAGCGTTGCGGTGGCGCTCTCACTCGACCAGCCACCGACCGGTTCGGTGAACACGTAGGCCGCTCCACCGCCGCCTGCGACGATCGTCTGGCCCGAGATCCCGACCGACAATCCGAAGCCACCCGGACCGCCGAGGGCGCCCGGCGCGGTGAGGGTCGCGCTCTCGTGCACCGCGCCGGTCCATCCGCTCGCAGGCTCGGTGAAGACGTAGATCGGGCTCGCGACGCGGGAGAGCGTGGTGGCGCCGGCCGCGACGATCGTCTGAGCAGAGATGGCGACCGCGCTACCGAGGGCCGCTCCACTGGCCACGGTCAGCTTGGCGGATTGAGTCATGGTTCCGGACCACC
>JADGPN010000208.1 GCA_017882465.1 Solirubrobacteraceae bacterium | reverse complement strand
GCGATCATCGGCGGCTACGTCGTCCGCGACCCTGCTCTGCGCTCGCTCGACGGCCGCTACCTGTTCGGCGACAACTGCAAGCCGCAGATCAACTCCGTCCTGCTCAACGCAGGCCACGCCCGCGAGAACCATGCGACCGGCCTCTCGGTCACCAGCCTGTCAGCCTTCGGTCAGGACAACGCCGGGCACATCTACGCCGTCTCGCTCGCCGGTCCCGTGTACCGCCTCGTCCAGCGCTGAGAGCGCAGGCGACCGTCGCTGCCGCTGCACCGACAACCCCGCGCTACTGCAGCGACGAAGGGAACGCTTCCAGCGACTCAGGCTGGCCCTTGCGTTCGCCATCGGCCGGCGTCTCACAAACCCAAGGCCGAGGGGACAGCACGTCGACTCTCGAGATTGGCGAGATGCGAGACGCGACCCGTCTACGGTGCCGAGACCCTGCATTCGTGTCGGAGCGTGTACGCGGAGCCCAGCGCTGGTCGTCGTGACTCCCTCTGTCCGGCAGCGGCAGCCTGACTGACGCCGACGGGTCTGCGCTGGCCACGACTACTGCTTTGCGGGTTGCGAGCAGCCGCGCGGCGGGCCGCCGTCGCGCTGATGCCTGTGGGCGAAACCAGGAGCCGCGGGAGTTTGCTCGATCGCCAGCGTCGAGAAAGCGACGACCTGGCGGTGCATATGCACGCTCTGGAAGACCGCGCCGGCGGAGTCCCCGTCCGCTGCTTCGCCTGGCCGAGCGGGCGTCTCGCTGACGCGACGTCGTCTACTGCCGGATGTCGTCCGGTGCGGCAGCGCGTTCGATGTCCGCGCGGACTCTCGCTCGGCTGGGAATGCGGAATTGACGCTCGTCGCGCCGACCCACGTGTGGTTGCTCATTGCAGGAAGCACGCCCGCGCAGCGGACTGCTGTGCTGTCGGCTCCGATCGCGACTTGTGCTTCGAGCCGTCGCGCCGTTTGCTGGCGGCTCAGATCATGCCGGCGTTGCGCGCGGGCGGTCGGGACGGACCGCGACTGCTGCTTCACGCAGGTCAAGCGGCAGCTGCGGGCTGATGGCTCTATCGGATCGCTGGTCCTCGCTCGGTAGGACAGTCTCGATGTTGATGACGGACTCGCTTGCGCTGGTGCCGGAGCGGACGGGCTCGAGACTAGACTCCCGGCTGAATCGAAAATGACCCTGCGCCGGGAGGAGGTCAAGAGGAAAATGCCTGCTCAGGTGCCATCACTGAGGGCTTCCCGTGCGGTACGGCCTGCCGCACGTCGTGGCCGTAGGGCCGGCGTGAGCTTGCCCTTTTCATCCGTTCCGGGTACGCCCCGCCAGGGGCGCATGAATCACTGATATGGCCCTGGGCGGTAGGCAGCCCTGTGGCAGGGCGAGCGAGCGACGTGTCGGTCGAGGTCGGCGAGGACTTCGAGGCGACGGTCGAGAACCGTCGCCTTCTGAAGAGCCAACTCGATGTCACGCTCGTCGTTGCGCCCTGGGAGTGGCGCGCACTCTGCGCTGTCGGTCTCTGAGCGAAACGGCGGCGCTTCTCATCGAGGGGGACACGATCTTGCCGTCGGGGAACCAGAAACTGCGACATTCATCACACCTCCAGCTTCTTCCGGAGCGTAGCCTTGCCGCGAAGACGACTCGGCGACATCGGCGCTGTGCCTCGTTTCCACCTCCTGAGGGGAAGGATGCTATGAACGACACGCTCGACAAGGGGCAGTTTTGGGACACGTTCAAGGCTCGGATGGTGGTGGTGACTGATCTGCCGCCCGGGCACAGCCGCGATCTGGCCTGCGAGGTGAACGAGGCCGAGGGCCGTGGCGATGCGTCGCTGCGCAGCAAGGCCGAGTACTCGGCTCTGTTTGACGGACTGCTGCGCGAGCCAGATTCAGTGGCGGCTCCCGACCTGCTGCGCCTGCGTCAGGCAGCAGGGGGCCTAACGCCCGCTGGGCATGTGGTCGAGGACTACCTTGCGGCGTCGAAGGGGAAGGCGGAGTTCTTCGACCAGGACATGTACATGGTCCACGTGACCGGATGGCCGCCGGACAGGTTCACTCCCGAGAAGCCGGCGGAGGCGTCGGGCGACGCGCGACTGGAGTTGTGGCGGACCGATCCCTGGGACGAGCGGCGCCTACCGCCGCCGGATCAGGAAGGCGTGCTGCTCAGCACCTCCACATTCTCGCTGATGAACAGCGGCAACCGGACGCTGCGCGCCCCGAAGCGGTCGTGGAAGGTCAACTTCGACGTCAGGGGTAGTAAGGACGGGCTTGTCGATATGTCGCGCCTGAATTTGAAGTCGATGTACAACGATCCGTCTCAGATGCGCGAGGCGCTGGCGTGGAACCTGTTCGCGACGGTCGGCGTCCCGGCGTCGCGTCACACGTACGCCAAGCTCATGATCAACGAGAGGTACATGGGTCTGTTCTTCTTCGTCGAGCAGGTTGACCGCAGGTTCCTCAGGGATCACTTCGGCGCCAACGACCGGGGCAATCTGTACAAGGCCTATTGTGGCGATGTGGGGTGCGCGACGCTCGAGCGCCGGGTCGGCGCCGACGGCGACGACGGGGGCCGTCAGTACTTCACGCCGGGCTCGGATGATCGAACGTATCGGCTGAAGCCCAACGACGACGATCCACATGCCAACACCTACGACGACCTCGCGCAGCTCGTCAGGACGATCGACGGGGTCGGCTTGCCCGGGGGAGACAAGCGGTTCGGCTCGGACGCCTTTCGTGAGTCTGTGCAAGGGATCATGAACGTGCGGGCGTTCCTGCGGTGGGCCGGGGTCAATCTGCTGCTCGGCAGCTGGGATAACTACTTCGCGACCCCTGCGAACTATTACCTCTACAACGCCGGTCACAAGGGAGCCAAGACCAAGTTCATGGACTCGCCCTACTTCGTCTTCATCCCGTGGGACTACGACAACAGCTTCGGCATCGACTACGTCGGGACTCGGTGGCAGTACACCGACATCGTTGACTGGCCCAGTAACACGAAGAAATACTGGGGGAAGGGCGGCAAGACGTCCCACATTCCGCTCGTGCAGAACCTTCTGCTCAATCACGACCTGTGTCAGTACTACCTGGACCATCTTGAGCACCTGCTTGACACTGCGTTCAGCCACGACGCGGTGCTGGGACTGATCGGAGCTGAGGGCGGGGGTGGCCTGTGGGACCGCGTCCGGCATGCGGCATATCTCGAGGCCGACGCTCCTTACTCGGCACCGTTCACCGGACGGCAGTTCACCAACGACGAGGTCTACCTCACCGGGTACAAGCAAAACGAGATACGCAAGGGGCAGGAGAAGGCCGAGGGCATCGTCCACTACGTGCGGATGCGTTGCGACAGCGCGCGGCAACAGCTCGCGACGCTGCGGAAGGACTATCCCAGCGGCGCAAGCGGCGCGACGTTCCCGGGGGTGATGGAGCCGCTACCGGACCATGCTTGAGCGCGCCTCCATCGCGCTCGGTCGCCAGGGGAGGGATCGCTGATGAAGACGAAACTGCGCGGCGCGGTCGAGCTTGAGCTCTGCCGGGAGGCGAAGGTGTGCGACCTCCTAGGCGACGCAGCGAACGAGCGGTTCGAGGCCAGCGGCGTCGTCGCGATCGACGAGGTCTGCTACGTCATCTTCGACAACACCTCGCAGATCGGGTGCATTGGCGGCGGGCTTTCGCCTGGGGACGAGCACAATCGCCTGATCGCGCCGCGGTTCGATCGCGACGAGGGCTACGAAGACATCGCCCACGACCGGTCGTCAGGGCGGTTCTTCATCCTGATCGAGTCGCTGCCCCATCGGCGGGGGTACTTCGCGAAGGTGCGCGAGTACGACAGCAGCTTCTCGTATATCGCGAGCGGGTGGCTCGACTGGCCGCTCCCAAGCCCCAACAAGGGACTGGAGGGCCTGACGTGCCTCCGCCGCGCTGGGCAGTTGTACCTCCTCGGGCTGTGCGAAGGGAACCGGTGCAAGGACGGCGCGGCCGGGCGGCGGCCGGGAGGAGGAAGGATCCAGGTGTTCGCCAGGACCGAGCAAGGATGGGGTCACGTCGACACGATGCGGCTGCCATCGTCGTTGCCGTTCGAGGACTACAGCGGCCTGGCGCTTGCCGGGGACCGCCTGTGCGTCGTGTCCCAAGAATCCTCAGCCCTGTGGGTGGGCAGGTTGGCGCCGTCAGAGTGGCAGGTCGCCGACGACGTTGCCGTGTACCAGTTCCCTCGCGATGATGACGGCGATACGCTCTACGGCAACATCGAGGGCGTCTCGTGGCTGTCGGCCACCCACGTGGTCGTGGTCTCCGACAAGGCGAAGCCAGATCAGAAGGCGCGCTGCCGATCCAAGGATCAGTCGATCCACGTGTTCGCGATCCCCTTGGCCGCGAGCTGAGCGGCCGAGCGTCACCGGTCGTGCCGCCTAACACCAGCCACCGTCCGCAGGATGCAGTGCGACCCCGACAACGACTGGACGCTCGCGGCCCGCGACGTGGCAGCCGAGGGGAACGGCGCGGCGACTGGTAGCGTCATCTTGTGGACGCTATGCCCGATCGGGTCGCGAACCGAGTGCCTGTCGCCTCCGCGGTGGGTGCGCTATTCGACCAGCGCATCAGTGGGGACGACGCGCTGCTGCGGCTCGCGCGGCTGCGCTTCGCGCAGGCCGGCCTCGCCGCCGAGACGTACGCTGACAGCCCCGGCCGGCTCGAGTGGCTCCTCGGGTTCGTGGCGCCGCACCCGCGCCTCCCCGTCGTCCACCTCAATCGCAAGGTCAATCTGCTAACCGAGCAGGGACGCGCGGTCGTCGAGGACTTCGCCGCGCGCTTCGCTGGGCGGGTATGGGGCCTGGTCGTCCACGACAAGTCCGAGATGGCCGCCCACACCGACCACCTAGTCGCCGGGATGCGCGAGCTCGGCTCACGCCTGCACGGCCGGCCTTACCTGTTCCTCGAGTACGCCGCCGGGCTTGAGCCCAGCTGGTTCGTCGAGCTCGGCGAGCGGCTCCGTGACGTGGAGCGAGTGAGCCTATGCATCGACGTCGGGCACGTCGGCATCAGGCAGGCTCGCCACACCTTCTTCCAGACGCATCCAGACCTGGACCTCGCAACGCTCACTCCGCAAGACCCGCGGCTGCCCGAGCTCGTCGACGACGTGCAGTCCGCCGTGAGAACCTCACTGCCGACCGTTCTCGAGGTGACCCATGCCCTCGGGCGAATCGGCAAGCCCCTGCACTTCCACCTCCACGACGGACACCCGCTAATCCCGGGCCTCTCCGACCACTTCAGTTTCCTCACCCAAATCCCCATCCCATTCGACCACGACGGCCGAAGCTCGCTGCCCTCCATGTACGGACCAAGCGGACTGGCCGACATCGTCGCAGCCGCGGTCGACGCCTGCGCTGCCGAGCGCGTGACGCTCACGCTGGAGATCCATCAGGCGGAGGGTCGCCTTCCGCTCGCTGACGCGGCCGGGCTGTTCGGGCACTGGCGCGACACAACCAACGCCGAGCGCATGAATCACTGGCTGGCAGTGCTGGCTCAGAACGCCATGCTCGTGGCCGCCGCGTATCCACCCCAGCCCTCGGACGTGAACCCTGATGAGCGCGGCCCCGGATGATCAGGCCGGTCGCAACCCGCAAGCTCACCATGTAAGCAACATCCCCATGCCGGCCCGCACGATCGCCCGTGGAGACGGGTTCCCCTACGCGCGCGGAGCAACATCTCACCGTCATCGCCGGGGGTCATACGCCAGACCGCGATGACCATCAGCCGGTCGCGAGCAATGAACGTCGCCGCCATCCCGGAATTCCATAATTACACGGCCCAGACAGACCCACTTTTCCGGGGCTCCGTGGACGATCGTAGGTGACGTGAGGGCTCGATTCTGCGTGTGAGCAGGCTCTTTGCACCGGTGAGAGGGGTTTTCGACGTGCCCACGTTGTCGACTGCGACGGGAGGGTGGGATGTCTTGACGGACGTTGCCCCCCTGGGGCGACGGGGCGACGTTCATTGCCGGCCAGCGGAGCTGCGCCGGGCAGTCAAGGACGGCCCGAATGGGCCGAGCGCAGCGAGCCGCGAAGGCGTCCTTGACGGCCAGGAACAGCGGAGCTACCAGGCAGATCACGCCCGGGCAGGGCTCCGAAATGCCGCGCAACAGCGAGCATACGCACCTCCGCAAAGCCCGACCGATGCCTGCCCCCCGGGCGCGCCCCTGTGACCTCTACCGCGCCTCCGAAATCACCTGCGTGCAGACCCGGCGAGCCGAATCTTCACCTACGATCATCCACGGAGAAGCCACTTTTCCGACAGCCAGGCCGAACGTCAGCGGGTCCTACCTATTGGCCGGCAGCCGCAGGCCCGCCGCTCCCGCTCGGCCCGAGTGAGGCGGCAATCGCCGTCCAGGCAACCTCCGCTTGCTCCGCTGGCTATGACGCGAACGTCAGCAAGTGGCGCGTGGGGAAGCCGCCAGGCTGCGTCGCCGAGACGACCGCTCCGCCAGGCGAAGTAGTAGTCGCGGACGGGGACTCCGCCGGCGCGGTTTTCCAGAGCGTGCATATGCACCGCCATGTCGTCGCTTGCTCCATCGCCAGAGTCGAGCAAACTTCCGCGGCTCCTGGTTTCGCCCAGATGGAACAGCGCCTTCGACGCAGGTGGCGCGGCTGCTTATGGACGAAGCAGCCATCACGTCGCCTCCCGCAACCGGGCGGCCCACGACTGCTTCCGGACAAAACCAGCAGCCGGCTCCTCGCCGCCCGTTTTGAGTAGGACCAGCTGTCCGCGGCCCGGCGGGGTCAAGACTGTCCCTCACCTGGGGATTGAAGGAGCGGGCCTCCTCTTCGGATTTAGCCGCTCCCGGGCGGCCCAGCAAGCGCTGGGAGGAGGTTGGGAAACATCGCCGACCGCTTGCTGGAGACCGATCTGCGCCGCATCCAGCTAACGATCTGGCCGTTCACGACCGCTGTCGCTATCGCGTGATCTCAGGAGCGCCGCTTGGGGCGTGGCACGATCGCTTTCGACGGGATGCGATCGCCCGGGCCGCTCAGAGCTGGCGATCGCATTGGCGACAAAGGGATCGTCCGGGATGGGCGCGATCTGTGGTGCGGCGGACGATCCCTATCGCCCAAACGGAGGCGTCCACGTGGGGCTGGCGCTTGCAAGGATCCAGTTAATCGGGGAGCAAGCGATCCTCAAGCGCGGCAGCCCGGGAGCGCCGCGACTGACCGCTCTTGGGCTAGATCGAGAAGCCGCCCGCCGCGCCCGCCAGCGGGTCAGCGCCGAGATCGTCGCGCTTCCCCTTCCA
>JADGPN010000207.1 GCA_017882465.1 Solirubrobacteraceae bacterium | reverse complement strand
CCCAGCCGCCGTTGACGCACCGCACCGCCACCGGCCTCCGACAGCAGCGCCACCGGCCTCCGCACCGCGCTACGGACCGCACGGCCGCGGCCTCCGCACGGCGCACTCCCGAAAAGCCTGCCGGCCCTCAGCCTTCCGGCAGCCTCCGGGCGGGACGGTCGCCGCGGGCTCGCTTGGCCCGCATGTCGGCGGCCGGGCCGTGCTTGGAGCGGGCGCTGACCGAGGGGATGATCTTGGCCGGCACGTCGGCGCGCTCGCCGTCTGATGAGTCCTCATCCTTCGACGAGCCGGCTTCCTCCGGAACCTCGGCGCCCTCCGAAACCCCCGATGCCCGAGCGTCCGAGCCCTCGTGGCCCCCGTTCATGGCCCTCTCCGATGCGACCTGGGCCTTGGCCGCATCCGCCTCCTTGCGGGACAGCGACGCGGCGGTCTTGCGATGGGCCGCCTCCAGCAGCTCGTCCAGCGTGTCTCTGATTCCATCAGCGATCACGTCGATGTCGGGCAGCGCGTCGTAGTCGCCGAGGAGGCCGTAGTCGATGCCGCCGTCGTAGGACATGATCGCGATCGCCAGCGCGTGGTTGGAGGGCAGGAAGGCGATCGGGAACAGGTCCTCGAGCTGGCGCCCGAGCACGTAGAGGGGGAGCTGGGGACCGGGGATGTTGGTGACCAGCAGGTTGAACAACCGTGTGGAGAAGTTCAGCCGGGAGGCCTGCGCGAGCAGGGTGGGCGGGGCGAGGTTGTTGACGGCCGCGAGGGTGGCGGCGCCGACGGCCTGTTTGGAGTCCTTGAGGCCGTTCATCGCCTGGCGGACGAAGCGCAACCGCGCGACGGGATCGCGGATGTAGACCGGCAGCGGCCCGCGCATCACCGTCAGCCGGTTGCCCAGCGACCCGCGCTCGTCCTTGGTGCGAACCGACACCGGCACCAGCGCGCGCATCTCCAGCCCCTCGGTGCGGATCCCGCGCGAGCGCAGCCAGCGCGCGAGTGCGCCGGAGACGACGGTCAGCACGACGTCGTTGACGGTGCCGCCGAGTGCGTCCTTGACCTCCTTGTACTCGGACAGCTCCTGGCGGACGACGGAGTACCGGCGATGCGGCCCGATCTCGACGTTCAGCGGCGTCTCGGGCGCGGGGTTGAGCCCGGCCCAGACGATCTCGCCAATCCCCTCCGCCGCGTCGCGCATCACGCCGAAGGACGTGGCCGGCTTGGTGGCCGCGGAGATCGCCCGCGCCAGCATCTCCGCCGACATGGTCACGACCCCCTTCAGGCCGGCGAGGATCAGCTCCGCGGCTGACGGCTCGATGCGGGGAGTCCACGGCTCCAGGTCGGCGACCAGGGGCTCGGGCTCAGGATTGAGGTCGAACAGGACGGTGGCCAGGTCGACGCCGGAGACGCCGTCGACCAGGGAGTGATGTGTCTTGAAGATGAGCGCGAAGCGGTCGTCGGCCAGCCCCTCGACCAGCCAGCTCTCCCACAGCGGCCGGGAACGGTCGAGCTGCTGCGATGCCACCCGGGCGGTGAGCTGGAGCAGCTGCTCCTCGGTGCCCGGCGACGGCAGCGCTGCGTGGCGCACGTGGTACTCGAGGTTGAAGGTGGCGTCGTCGATCCACAGCGGGCGCCCGGTCTCGAGCGGTGGTGTGGCCAGCTTCTGCCGGTAGCGCGGGACCAGATGCAGGCGGCCGCGAACGTGGTCGAGATAATCGGCGAACTTCGGCGGCGGGCCCTCGAACAGCATCACGGCCCCGATGTGCATATGCGACGCGGAGCCCTCCTGGTGCAGGAACGATGCGTCGGTGGAGGTCAGCCGGTCGAGGTGCTGCTGGTGCATCGAGTAATTCCCCCGGGAACTGGACGACGAAGCGCCAAGCCTAGCGGTTCCCGCGATAGGCTCTCGGGCGAGCGCGATGGCATGGGATTTCTCCACCGACGCTGAGTTCCAGCACCAGCTCGACTGGATGAGCGCCTTCGTCAAGGAGGAGATCTGGCCGCTCGAGACGATCGTGCACGAGCTCGGCCTGGACGGGCTCGTGGAGGCAATGCGGCCGCTGGGCGAGCAGGTCAAGGAGCGCGGCCTGTGGGCCGCTCATCTGGACCCCGAGCTGGGCGGTCAGGGCTACGGTCAGGTCAAGCTCGGGTTGATGCACGAGATCCTCGGCTCGAGCCCGATCGCGCCGCTCGCATTCGGCAACGCGGCGCCGGACTCCGGCAACTCGGAGATCCTCGCTCTGGCCGGAACCGTGGAGCAGAAGGAGCGCTATCTGCACCCGCTGCTGGCCGGAGATCTCAAGTCGGCGTTCAGCATGACCGAGCCCGACACGGCCGGCTCGGACCCGACGCTGCTGCAGACCTCCGCGGTGCGCGACGGTGCGGAGTGGGTGATCGGCGGGCGCAAGTGGTTCTCTTCCAACGGCTCGATCGCCGACTTCCTGATCGTGATGGCCGTGACGGACCCGGAGGCGCGCCCGCACCAGCGAGCCTCGATGTTCATCGTCGACGCCGACACCCCCGGCGTGCACATCCTGCGCGACGTCCCCACGATGGAGCACCCGTGGGAGAGCTATGGCGTCTACGGCAACCACGCCGAGATCGCCTACCAGGACGTCCGCATCCCGGCCGACGCGCTGTTGGGCGCCCGCGGCGCGGGCTTCCTGATCGCGCAGCAGCGCCTGTATCCCGGGCGCATCCATCACTGCATGCGCTGGCTCGGCGTCGCCCGGCGGGCCTTCGACATGCTCTGCGAGCGCTCGCTCTACCGCTACGCGCACGGCTCGCCGCTGGCGGAGAAGCAGACGGTCCAGAACTGGATCGCGGATTCGGCGGCCCACATGCAGGCGGCCCGGCTGATGACTCTGCAGGCGGCCTGGAAGATGGATACCGAAGGGGTCGCGGCGGCTCGGCAGGACATCGCGCTGATCAAGTTCTTCGGCGCGCAGGTGTTGCACGACGTGGTCGATCGCGCGCTTCAGGCTCACGGCTCGCTCGGCTACTCGACCGATCTCCCGCTGGAGGCGATGTATCGCTTCGCCCGGGCGGCGCGGATCTACGACGGCCCCGACGAGGTCCATCGCGCATCGGTCGCGCGGCAGATCCTGCGCGGCTACGAGGCGCCCTCCGACGGCGTTCCCAGCGAGCATGTTCCAACCCGTCGCGAGGCGGCGCGCGAGCGGTTCGCGGGCCTGCTCGAAGCCGTGACGGCCAACGACTAGGGCTCGCCCGAGTTGTCGGTCCGGGTGCTCGTCGTCGCCCTCCTGATCCAGCTCGTGCTGGGCGTTCTGTTCGTGATCTTCGCCATCAACGGCTTTGGCGGGTTGTTCGCCGGAGCTGCTCATCAGGCGTCCAAGCCGGCGCACCACTCGGGTCCCGGTAACCGCTAGCCGCCTACACTGTCGGGCGTGGCCGCCGTCCCGGCAAAGCTGCTGCTCGCCGCTCCGCGCGGATACTGCGCGGGAGTCGACCGCGCCGTGCAGACCGTCGAGCGCGCGCTCGAGCTCTACGGCGCGCCCGTCTACGTACGCAAGGAGATCGTCCACAACAAGCACGTCGTCGAGCAGCTCCGCGCCCGGGGCGCGGTGTTCGTCGAGTCGGAGACGGAGGTGCCCGAGGGCGCGACCGTCGTCTTCTCCGCCCACGGGGTGGCGCCGACGGTGCACGCCAACGCCGAGCGTCAGGGCCTGCAGACGATCGACGCCACCTGCCCGCTCGTGACCAAGGTCCACGTCGAGGCGAAGAAGTTCGCCGCCGAGGGGTACACGATCGTGCTCGTGGGCCACGCCGGCCACGAGGAGGTCGAGGGCACGATGGGCGAGGCGCCCGAGCACATCGTGCTGATCGAGAACGAGGCCGACGCCGACGCGCTCGAGGTCGCCGATCCGACCAAGGTGGCCTATATCTCCCAGACGACGCTGTCGGTGGACGAGACGCGGGCGATCATCAATCGGCTGCGCGAGCGCTTCCCGCACATCGTCGGCCCCCGCACCGACGACATCTGCTACGCCACGACCAACCGCCAGGCGGCTGTCAAGCAGCTCGCGCGGCGATGCGATCTGGTGCTCGTGATCGGGTCGCGGAACTCGTCGAACTCCAACCGCCTGGTCGAGGTCGCACGCGAGCACGGTGCCGAATCGCACCTGCTCGACAACGAGACGCAGGTGCTCGAGGAATGGCTGCAGGACAAGCGCGTGGTCGGGATTACCTCCGGGGCCAGCGCGCCGGATGAGCTCGTGCAGCGCCTGGTCCAGTACTTCCGCGACCGCGGCATCGTGGACGTGCGTGAGCTCGAGGTGGTGCAGGAGGACGTCCGCTTCATGCTGCCGAAGGTCATCCGCCAGGCGATGGCCCCGGCCTCCTGACGAGTCACCGGGACGGCAGTCGGCTGCGCACTCTGCTGATCTCAGACCTGCACCTCGGAGCGCACACCGGAACGGACGTGCTGCGAGATGCCCAGCTGCGGGCGCCGCTGCTCGAGGCGCTCGACGGCGTCGACCGGCTGGTGCTGCTCGGCGACGCGATCGAGCTCCGTCACGGGCCGGTCCGCGACGCGCTCGCCGCTGCCAAGCCGGTCATGCAGCAGATCGGGGCGGCCCTGGGCGCCGGCCGCGAGGTGGTGATCGTGCCCGGCAACCACGACCATCACCTGGCCGAGCCGTGGCTGGAGCGCCGCGCCCGCAGCGGTCCGCCGCCTCCGCTGGGGCTGGAATCAGAGGTCGACTGGCGCGCCGGCGAAACGCTGGCCACCGTGGCCCGCTGGCTGGGTCCAGCGACGGTGAGAGCGGCGTACCCGGGCGTGTGGCTCCGCGACGACGTCTACGCGATGCACGGGCACTACCTCGATCGGCATACGACCGTCCCGATGCTCGAGCGCCTGGGCGCGGGAGCGATGGCGAGGATCGTGCACGAGCCCCCGGGCGGTCCGCACCGGTCCGAGGACTACGAGGCGACGCTCGGGCCCGTGTACGCCTGGATCCACGCCGTCGCTCAGAACGGCGGCCCCGATCTCGGCGAGAGCTCCCACGGCGCCTCGGCTCAGGCCTGGACCGTGCTCGCCGGGAGCAGACGCGGGCGCTCGATGCGGCGCCGTGCCCTGTCGGCCGGCTTCCCGGCGATGGTGGCGGGGTTCAACCGCGCGAAGCTGGGGCCGCTGAGCGCGAACCTGTCGGGACCTGAGCTGCGGCGCGCCGCGCTGCGCGCCTGCGGCGATGTCGTCTCTCGCCTCGGGGTTCGCACCGCGCATGTGATCTTCGGGCACACGCATCGAGCCGGGCCGCTGCCGCACGACCGGGCCGCGGAGTGGCGAGCGGCGGCTGGGGCGGCGCTGACGAACACCGGCTGCTGGGTGCACGAGCCACAGTTCCTCGGCGATGCGCCCCATCACAGCCCGTACTGGCCGGGATACTCGGCCTGGCTCGAGGAGAAGGAAGCCCCTCGCCTGCGGTCCCTGCTCGACGAGGGCGTGCCCCTCGATGCGGTCACCCGCGCGGCAGGCCGGGCGTAAAGCAGACGGCGTAGCAGCGCACGGAGTCGGGGAGCACGAGCTGGAGCCGGCCGGATGTGTGACGGTCGTGGGCGATCAGCTCGTAGGCCCCGGGTTGGCAGACCTCGATCGGGCGCTCATTGATCGTCACGACGCCGGTTCCGTCGAGGACCGCCCACACCGCGCCGGCCTCGTACGGCCCCGAGTACGGTCCCTCGACGTCGGGCGACTGGGCTATGAGCAGCGCGCCGGGCTCATCCTCGGGCCTACGCACCGGGACGACCTCGCGCTCGAGGCCGAGCAGCTCCTGGATGGCCAGCTCAGTCTCGGCATAGGCACCCTCGCCGTAGTGGTACTCGAACAGCATTCCCTCGCGGTCGAACAGGTACCGGGCGGGCCAGCCGAGGTTCCCGTACAGGCTCCAGATCTCGAGCTCGGCGTCGACCACCACGGGGTAGCGGATCCCGAGCCGCTCGACGGCCTCCCGCACCGCCTCCGGGTCCGCCGAGGGCTCGAACCCCGAGGCGTGGACGCCGATGACCTGCAGGCCGGCCGGCTCGTAGCGCTCGTGCCAGGCGCCCATGTAGGGCAGGGTGTGGATCGAGTTGGCGCGGCAGAAGTCCCAGAACTCGATCAGCACTGGTGCTCCGCGCAGCTGGTCCATGCGCAGCCTCCCGGAGTTGATCCACAGCAGCTTGGCCGGGAACGGGGGAGCGGCGATGCTGTCCGCAGGAACTCTCACGCCGTCCGATCCTAAACGCGGGCTCGTCCTCCCGGCGAGCGATAGCCTGCGGCCCACCCTCATGAAGCCAGTCGTCAGCGCGATTTTCCTGTCTCCGCTGCTCGCACTCGCGCTCTCGGCGGGGGCGGCGGCCGCGACCTACACCGTGTCACGAAGTCGCGGCCGTCGTTGCTGGTCCGGAGCACGGTGCGCCCGGCGAATGACGGTGGGGATTTGCGACGACAGCGATTGGGTCTGAAGTGGCGGGGCGCCCCGGAAGCGGGCGCCCCCCCGCCATTCGCGTCTTGGCCCGCCGCGTCGTTCGCGTTTTGACCCGCTGGGTACCGTATGTCTGGCCGCATTCCGGTCGCTATACTCACTGAAGTATTGAATCCAGAGTGCATTTGAGGAGTTTTCAGCGATGAGCCCGTCGGGTGCGGAGATCCTCCGCCAGATCAAGAGCCGAATCGACGAGGTCGATCCCTCCGCCGTGCGCGAGCAGATCGGCAACGGCGCCGTCATCGTTGACGTGCGCGAGACCGAGGAGTTCGCCGCCGGGCACATCCCGGGCGCCAAGCACATTCCCCGCAGTCACCTCGAGTCGCGGATCGAGGGCGCGGTGGCGGACCGTTCCGCCCATGTGATCCTCTACTGCCAGTCCGGAAACCGCTCGGCCTGGGCTGCGCGGACGATGCTCGACGATCTCGGGTACGAGAACGTCGAGTCGATGACCGGCGGGATCACCCTGTGGAAGGACCGCGGCTACCAGGTCGAGGTGCCGCGCACGCTCACCGCCGAGCAGCGCGATCGCTACTCGCGCCACCTGCTTCTGCCCGAGGTGGGCATCGAGGGCCAGCAGCGGCTGCTCGACGCCAAGGTGCTGCTGCTGGGCGCCGGCGGGCTGGGCTCGCCGACGGCGCTGTACCTCGCCGCCGCGGGCGTCGGCACGCTGGGGATCGTCGACGACGACGTCGTCGACGTGTCGAACCTCCAGCGTCAGGTGATCCATTCCAGCGAGCGGATCGGGGTTCCCAAGGTCGATTCCGCGGAGCAGACGATCACGGCGCTCAACCCCGACGTCAA
>JADGPN010000206.1 GCA_017882465.1 Solirubrobacteraceae bacterium | reverse complement strand
GTGACGTCGGCCCGCAATCGACAGGATTATGCAGCCACCGCATGGCCGAGCGAGTTGCACTCGAGAAAGCGTCCGAGCAGGTCGTTGCACGCCGCCGGCTGCTCTTCGAATGGACGGTGGCCGGCATCCGGCACCAGCTCCAAGCGGCTATCGGGCAGCAGCGCGGCGAGCTGGTGGCCGTGGTCGGGGCCGAGCACGAGGTCGCGCGCGCCGACGATGATCAGCGCCGGGACGTCAACGTGTGGGAGCTCGTCAGTGGCGTTGTGCTGGAGGCCGGCCCAGGCCGTCCAGGTGAAACCCTGGCGGGCGGCCTGCGAGCCCGACCTGCCGGCACGGAGTGCCGCGACCTCGGCGTCGACGAGCCGGCGGTCGACCAAGCCGCTGTTCCAGGCCTCCGCGGCGTAGGTCGACGTGTACGTGAGCTGCAGAACGTCGGCGATCGATCCGCCCTGGTCCGCGGCCCAGCGCCAGGTGGAGAACACTGCCCGTAGCGCTCGGTCAGCGCGTGCCCAGGTGGCTGCGAGCGTAATGCTGGCGACCCGGTCGGCGTGATGGATGGCGAGTTGTTGGGCGATCACTCCACCGAGCGAGGCGCCGACCACATGCGCGCGTTCGATTCCGGACGCGTCGAGCACAGCAAGCGCGTCCGCGACCAGCCCGTCCAATGTGTACGGGCCGGGAGGGGTCGGCGCACCCGGGATCCCGCGGGCATCGAACCGGGTCACGCGGAAGCTGTGCGCGAGCGCCGCGACCTGCGCGTCCCAGACCGTTGTGTCATCGGCGAGGCCACCGATCAGCAACACGTCCGGACCTTCGCCGTCCTGTACGACTCGCAATCCCAGCGGTTCGGCTCTCAGAATCCGAGTGCTCATCAGACATACGCTCCTTGGGCTGGGCCGCTCAGGTGGCGGCCTGAACACGATCGCCTGTGGTTGACAGGCGCTGGCTGGGGGCCGAGAAACCGGCCTCCAGCGCTGGCATCAGGCCCGCGGACATCGGTCCCGCACGGCACGCAGCACGCTGGACACCGCGACTAGTCCTTCAACAGCCAGCTGAGCCCATCGAGCGTGGGCACCACGGGCTTTGTGAGCGCGTCGGGCAGAGAGCCGCCGAGTTGAGCCGGCACCCGGGCGAGCTCTCCGCGCTCCCAGTCCCGACGGAGCAGCGCGTACAGTGCGACGTCGCGAGGGGTGTCGTAGTGGCGGTGAAACGCGTGCAGGACACCTTCGCGCTTGAACCCCAGCCGCTCGAGAGCGGCCTGCGACCGGGTGTTGAGCACATCGGCATAGGCACCGAGGCGATCAAGTTCCAAGCGGCCAAAGGCGAGATGGGCCATCAGCGCTTTCGTCTCGCGGTTGGCCCCGGTGCCCCAGTAGGCGCGCCCGAGCCATGTGCCGACGATGGCGCGGCGGTCACGGCGACCGATCTCTGAGAGCAGCGTGATGCCGATCGGCTGATCGGCTTCGTCGACGACGGCGAGCTCCAGCGCGATACCGCGCGCCCGGCGCTGCGGGAGCGTCCCCAGCCAGGCCAGGGTCTCGCGTGGGTCCTCATACGGACCCCACGAGAAGAAGCGAGTCACCTCGGGATCCGTGGCGAGCGCGAACAGCGCCGGGGCGTCGCGCAGCTCGGGGTAGCGCAACGACAGCGACGGCCCGCGCGCGAGCGGCTCCTGCGCCACGCGCTCGACCCTGGGCAGGTCGGCATTGGGTGCCTTCATGGCAAACATTCTACACAAAGTTGATCGACATTAACTAGATTTGATCGTGAGTTGGTGATACCGTCGCCGAATCGTGAGTGCTGCCCACCGCGCACACCGCCCGGCCTCAGCCGCCCCACGCGGGACAGCGGCCTCGGTCGGGCGCCTTCGGGCCCTCGGGCGATGTCGCCCGAGCCCGCGGTCCCACTGAGCTGACCGCCCCACCGGAGTTCTCGCGCCAGATCGTTGCGCGACCGCCCGCCCTCGTATCCCCGCTCGCGCTCGTCGGCGCGCGGAGGCCGACCCTCGACGTTTCTCACAGGGCGCCTCTTCGCGCGCATGGCGACCGCTCAATCAACACCGAAAGAGAGACAGCCATGGCCGTCACCACCCCAGTCGAGGCGTTCGACACCGCCACCTCCAGCCGCCCAGACCAGCCACGGCCCGCGGCAAGCCCTGACCCGCTCGTGCTCGGCCTCCCGCTGATCGCCGTCGGGGCGATCGCGCTCGGGCTGCAGCTCGTCGGGTTCGTCGACGTCAGCTCCAGCGGCAGTCCGCTCGCTGTCCTGATCGGCGCCAGCGGGCTCGGACTGCTGTTGAGCGCCGCCTGGGCGGTGTCGCTTCGCTCCCGCCCGGCCTCGACGCCCTGGGCGACCGGCACCTCGCTCCCGACGACGGTCCTCGGGACACTCGCCGCCTTCTTCGTCAGCTACGCGACGCTCGTGCTCGGCCTCCAGCACGCGTGGTTCGGGGTCAGGCCCGGCGAGATCCAGCACACCGTCGCTCTGTTCCAGATCAGCTGGCTCGCCGGGTTCGTGCTGCTGGCGATCGCCAGCGTGCGGTTGCCGGCAGCGTTCACGGCGCTCTTCGTCTCATTCTCCGCCGCCCTCGCGCTGCTGCTGATCGGCACATTGGCACCTGCGGCAACGCCCGGGAAGATCGCCGGCATCCTCGCGCTCGTCATCGGCGCAGCAGCCGGCTACGTCTTCCTGGCCACCGCATCGCGAGCCAGCGGCGGCCGCGAATACCCGCTCGGGCGCCCGCTCGTGCGATGACCCTGCCGCGCTCCGAGCCGTCCCGCGTTCCTCTCCTCGCGCCCGGGCGGCTCGGGCGCCGCAGACCGATCGTCCCACGACGACCGCACCCACCCCACCCTCGACCCGGAAAGATCATCCGATGCCCAGAATCACCATCAAGGCCGTCCACACCGACGGCGAACCGCGCCGCTGGACTCTCAGCGAACGCATCGTCGCCGACAATCTCGCCAGCAATCACGATGCCGCGCAGCTGATCGAGCGTCTGCGCTGGGCGACGGCCGACGCCGAAGCCCTCGAGCGACAGCCCACCCCCGACACCGACCTCAGCGCAGCGCAGCACCCCGCACCGACGCGGCGAACGAGGCCGCGCGCATCGCGTGCGCGAGCGGCCTGAAACCGAGCAGATCCTCCACCGAGCGCAGGACCGAATACCGGTTGTACCCGGCCCGGATAGTTGCGCCCGCCTTCGTCGATGAGCTTGCGGACCCTCTCACGCGCGGATTCCGTTGAACCGTTGATCGGTGCGGTGCGGGAGGTCGGCGCTGCGTGTGGCGATCCGCCGCAGTCCCGCGATCAGAGCATCGATGTCCTCACAGGTGTTGTAAAAGGCCAGCGAGGCGCGAACTGTGCCCTCGTGCCCGAACCGGCGCACGATCGGTTGCGCGCAATGGTGGCCGGCCCGCACCGCGATTCCCTCGCGGTCGAGCGCGCTGCCGACCTCCTCGGGGGTGAACCCGTCGAGAACGAACGACAGTACGGCCGCCTTCTCGGGGGCGGTGCCGATCAGCCGCAGGCCAGTTATGCCCTCCAGGGCGCCGGTAGCGTAGGCGAGGAGCGCGTCCTCGTGGCGGGCGATGTTCTCCATCCCGATCCGCTGCACGTAGGCGAGCGCGGCGCCAAGGCCGACGGCGTCGGCGATGCTCGTGGTGCCGGCCTCGAACCGCGCCGGCGCCGGCTGGTACAGCGTCCGCTCAAAGGTGACGTCGCTGATCATGTTGCCGCCGCCCTGCCAGGGAGGCATCGAGTTCAGCACGTCTCGCTTTCCGTGGAGCACGCCGATCCCCGTGGGCCCAAAGACCTTGTGGCCCGAGAACGCATACCAGTCGCTGTCGAGCAGCTGCACGTCGACCGGCATGCGCGACACCGCCTGTGCTCCGTCGATGAGGACGCGGGCGCCGTGGCGGTGCGCGAGCTCGGTCATCTCTCGCGCCGGCGTGATCGTCCCGAGCGCGTTCGAGACGTGTGTGAACGCCACGATCCGCGTGCGGTCGGACAGCAGCCGCTCGTATTCGTCGAGCATGACTTGGCCATGGTGGTCGACCGGCGCGACGCACAGCCGAGCGCCCGTGGCCTGGCAGAGCTGCTGCCAGGGAACGATGTTCGCGTGATGCTCGAGCCACGTGATCAGGATCTCGTCCCCAGGGCCGACATGAGTGCCACCCCATGCCTGAGCGACCAGGTTGATCGCCTCGGTGGTGCCGCGCACAAACACGACCTCGTCGCTCGACGAGGCGTGCACGAAATGGGCGGCCTTCTCGCGTGCGTCCTCGTAGGCATCGGTGGCTCTTGCGGCAAGCTCGTGCGCACCGCGATGAATGTTCGAGTTCTCGTGCCGGTAGAAGTGGTTCAGGCGCTCGATCACCACGTCCGGCTTCTGGGTCGTCGCGCCGTTGTCGAGCCACACCAGCGGCCGGCCGTGCACGCTTTCCGCGAGCACCGGAAAGTCCGCGCGTAACGCATACACGTCGAACGCGGGGTGGGCGGACTCGCGCGGTGCCACATCGTGCGGGGACACGTTCGTGACGTCCTCGGAGGTCACCGTGGCCATGAGACGGGCCCGTTGCGCGGCGGCCTCCGCAACAACGTAGTGCGAGCCGGTGTACGGATCCTCGATGGCGCCCCTCGGCACGCCCACCAACCCGAGCTCCACGGGCGAAATCGCATCGCCGGTCAGCGCGAGCGGGCCACCCTGCGTGACCGGTGGCCGCGGAGGTGGTGCGGACGTCCAGGGCCGCGCCGAGCTCGGTCGATCGAAGAACCGCTCAGGCGCGGCGCCATCGACCGCGATAGGTCGCGACCCGACAACTCCGCCGGCTCCGGCCGCCGGATCGTGCCTGGGCACCGAGCCGCTCGCGACATGACCGTTCGGCGTCGGCATCTCCACGGCCGGCGACCGGGATGTCTCCGCCTCCGTCGTGAGCGAGACCGTCACGAGCTGCTCGGCGTCCAGGCCGGGCAGGACCGCACCGGGCAGCTCCCTGAACAACTCGTTCGCCAGTCGTTCCATCTCGCTGAGATCGAACGGCCCGTTGCCGGTGACCGGCTCGGGCTCCGACGTCGACGGCGATTGCGGATGAGACACGGACGGGCCGCTGCCGTTGGAATTACTTCCGGTAGGCATGATCGTACTGGTGGTACTTGTTGATCTCGACGTTCTCCAACACGGCAACCGCATCATCGGTCAGGATCGCCGCCGAGCAATACAGCGAGATCAGGTACGACGAGATTGCCTTACGGCTGATACCCATGAATTTCACCGACAGGCCGAGTCCCTGGTCCCCCGACGACCCGGGCTGGTAGAGCCCGACCACGCCCTGCCGGCTCTCGCCGGTACGCATCAGCAGAATCTGAGTCTTGTTGCCCTTGACCTCGAGCTTGTTGCTCGGCACGATCGGAATCCCCCGCCACGTGATCACGGGCGAGCCGAACAGGCTCACCGTTGCCGGTGGGACGCCGCGGCGAGTCGCCTCGCGACCGAACGCGGCAATCGCGCTCGGATGGGCGAGGAAGAAGGCCGGCTCCTTCCACACCAACGTGATCAGCTCGTCGAGATCATCCGGCGTCGGGGGACCTCCCAACGTCTTGATCTTTTGTCCGGAGGCGACATTGGTGAGGATCCCGTAGTCGCGGTTGTGCAGCAGCTCGGACTCCTGACGCTCCTTGATCGTCTCGATCGCCAGTCGCAACTGCTCCTTGATCTGGTCGTACGGATGGCTGTACAGATCCGAGACCCTGGTATGGACGTCGACGACCGTCGTGACTGAGCTCAGGTAGTACTCCCGGGGGTCCTCGTCGTAGTCGACGAACGTCTCCGGCAGCTCGCGCTCGTCCTCGCGTTGTGAGCACGCCGTGAGCACTCGCGATTCATCCCGCACTTTGTTCAACCGGTAAATGCCGGCTTCCACTCCCACCCACGGCAGGAGGTGAACCAGCCACCGAGGCGAGATCGACAGCATCGTCGGCGCTGTCTTCTGAGCGTTTGCGAGCTGACGCGCGGCGACATCACCAAGCGCCAGATGAGGCTCTGCAGTCGTGGCCATGGCCTTCCTCTTCTCTTGTGGTCAAACGGCTAGATTGAGATCGGAGACGTGTGCTCCTATACGGCCGCCCGCGTCTGGCGCCCGTTGTCGTCGACCGCGGCACGGACTGATCGGCCGTCGGTGTCGAAGAGCCCCTCGACCGAGAAGTAGCGCTCGCCGGTGTCGTACGAGAAGGTCAGCACGATGCTGCCGTCCGGGATCTCAGGCAGCTTTTTCGCGACCGCCGCCAGCGCCGCGCCGGAGGACGGACCGACGAAGATGCCCTCCTCGCGGGCGGAACGCACGGTGTACGCGAACGCGTCCTCCTCGGTGACCTCGATCACACCGTCGATCGCGTCGAGGTGAAGGTTGTGAGGTACGAAGCCGGCTCCGATTCCCTGGAGGCGATGGGGGGACGGCGCGCCGCCGCTGATCACCGGTGATTTCTCCGGTTCGACGGCGTAGGTCTGCGTCTGCGGGTAGTGCTGCTTGAGGACCTCGCTGACGCCGCTGATGTGGCCACCGGTCCCGACGCCGGTGATCAGGAAATCGACGCCGTCGGGAAAGTCGCGGAGGATCTCGGCGGCCGTCTCGCGTCGGTGAACCTCGACGTTGGCCTCGTTCTCGAACTGCTGCGGCATCCAGGCCCCCGGTGTGTGTTCGACGATCGCCGCGGCACGCTCGATCGCGCCCTTCATGCCGAGCTCGCGAGGGGTCAGCTCGAGATCGGCGCCATAGACCGCGAACAGCCGCCGCCGCTCGATCGACATCGACTCCGGCATCACGAGCAGCAGCCGGTAACCCTTGACGGCGGCGACAATCGCCAGTCCCACGCCCGTGTTGCCGGACGTCGGTTCGACGATCAGGCTGTCGGGGCCGAGCAGGCCGCGGCGCTCGGCATCTTCGATCATCGCGAGACCGATCCGATCCTTGATGCTCCCCCCGGGGTTGGCCCGCTCGGTCTTCATCCAGACCTCGACCCGGGGATCGAACAGGCGGTTGATGCGAACGTGGGGTGTGTTACCGATCGTCTCGAGGATGGTGTTGAACTTCATGGTGGTCTCCGTGGTCCGCGCCGCACGCCGGCGCTGTGGTCAGATGTTGAACTCGATGAGGTCGTCAGAAGGATTGGCATCACCGCCGCGCCGCTCGACGCGTGCAGTCGGCATGACCACCGAATACGGCGCAACGCTGCGCGTCAGCCACACGTTGCCGCCGATGCGGCTGCCACGACCGATCACG